>CAIXUF010000750.1 GCA_903922535.1 Candidatus Hydrogenedentota bacterium | reverse complement strand
TACGGCGGCACGGACATTGTCGTGGCGGGCAGAACGTACCCGAAAGGGTTGTGGACCCACGCCTGCAACGACGCCACTCCCGCCGACGTGGTAGTCAACATCGCTGGCAAATCCTTTGCCAAGTTCCTCGCCGATGCGGGCGTGGAAGACAGCGCCGGGAGCGGCTCGGTTCAATTCCAGGTGCTGGCAGACGGCGCGATGCGCGCCGAAAGCCCCGTGATGGCCCACGGCGCCGCGCACCCCTTTGATGTGGACGTCGCCGACGCCAAAGAAATCACGCTGCGCGTGCTCAACGGCGGCGACGGATATTTGTGCGATCACGCCGCCTGGGCCGGTGCGCGCTTTCTGGAAGCGGGCGCGAAGGATGTGGAGTTCTGAGAGGCTGACGGTCGCTGTCGAAGTTTCGTGAATAGGCGTGCCCAGGAAGGAACTGCCTTATGAAGCATCGAATTCGCGTTTCAATTCGTCTTCTCTTTGCGTTTGCAGTGCTTCTGTTGTCCCTTCAAGCCTTCGCCGCGCCCGAACTCGACAACGGTCTGCTGCGCCTGACCTTCGACAGCGCCACCGGCCAACTGACCGGTTTCAAGGATTTGCGCAACGGTCACGACTTCGTCGGCGCGCCCGGCGCGGAGGGTATCTGGAAGATCGACCTGCTTCCCGGCACCGCCAAAGATTCCATTACCCCCGCGGATGCGAAGTCATTCTCCGTGCAGACGAACCCCGACGTCCAAGTCCTCGATCTCGTTTGGTCCGATTTCGGCGCGGGCCAATGGGCAACCCTGCGTGTCACCGCAACGGTGATGCTGGCGGACAAAGAACCCACAAGCCTCTGGCGCATATCCGTGGAAGGCCTCGGCGACACCGTGCCTGCCGCCGTCCGCTTTCCGCGCATCGCCAACATCGCCCCACAGGAAAACGAGACCCTGGCCGTGCCCGTATGGATGGGCGAACGGACCACCCGCGCCCGTGAACTGTTGAACGGCGCCGGGCGCTTCGAGTGGGAGTATCCGGGCCTGCTGTCCATGCAGTGCCTCGCGCTCTACAGCGACAACGGCCCCGGGTTTTACGCCGCCTGTGACGACACCGGCGCCCGCGCCAAGCGCTTTGCCGTGTTTGGCCAACCGGATAAGGCGCTCGCCTTCGAACTGACCCAGTTGCCCGAAAACGCTTCGGGCGATACGACCCGTTATGAATCGTCCTACAGCGTCCTGCTCGGCACCTTCGAGGGCGACTGGTTCACCGCGGCCGAACGGTATCGCGGCTGGGCGCTCCAGCAGTCCTGGGCGCGGCAGAGCCGGTTGAAAACCGGCGCTGTGGCCGACTGGGTTGGCAAGACCGGCATTTGGATCTGGAACCGCGGCCGTTCCGAAGGCGTGCTCGGCCCGGCGCTGGCCTTGCAGGAACGGGCGCAACTGCCCGTCAGCGTTTTTTGGCACTGGTGGCACGGTTGTCCCTACGATGTCGGCTTTCCAGAATACCTGCCCCCGCGCGAGGGTGCCGAACCCTTCCGCAAGGCCTTGGGCGATGCCCAGTTCAAGGGTGTGCACGCGCTGGTCTATATGAACCAGCGGCTCTGGGGCATGACCACCAAAAGCTGGACTGACGAGAATGCCGAACGCTTCGCGGTCAAAGACCTCGCGGGCAAGGTGCATCCCGAAGTCTACAACACCTTCACCAAATCCCCCTGCGCGTCCATGTGCATGGGCACGCCCTTCTGGCGCAACAAGTACGCTGGCCTGGCCGAACAGGCCGTCACCGCTCTTGGTGTTGACGGCGTCTATATGGACCAGGCCTGTTCCAGTCTCGCCTGCTACGATCCCACCCACGGCCATCCGCTCGGCGGCGGCAGCTACTGGATGGGCGGATTCCGCCTCTTGCAGGCCGACATTCGCGAGTGGACCAAGGCTACGCGCCAGGTCGTGCTGGCGGGGGAGGGCTGCGGCGAGGCCTGGTTGCCCTACCTGGACCTTATGCTGAGTTTGCAGGTGAGCATGGAACGCTACGCCCAGCCCGGCGCGTGGGAACCCATCCCGTTCTTCCATGCCGTCTACCACGGCTACGGCACTTTCTACGGCAACTACTCCTCGCTCACCATGCCGCCCTACGATGATCTCTGGCCGCCCGAGACCGCGCCCAAGGACCCCATGAAACTGCTCGACCGCAAGTTCTCCGCCCAGTTCCGGCTGGAACAGGCCCGCGCCTTCGTCTGGGGCCAGCAGCCCACCCTTGCCAACTTCCGCCCCAATCAATTCGACGACCGTGCGGAAGAACTGGCTTTCGCGCTGCGCCTTGCCAGGCTGCGCATGCAGGCGCTCCCGTTCCTGCAACAGGGCACCATGCTACGTCCGCCCGCCACCGGACTTTCAGACGAATCTATCGACATTTCGCGCCTGTCCATCTACGCGGGCCAGCAGGAGCCGCTGAAACAGTACCAGAAAGCCTGTCCACCCGTGCTCGCCAGCGCATGGCGCGCGCCCGGCGGCGCGGTCGCCGTCGTATTGGTCAACGTTGCCGACAAGCCCCAACGCTTCGCCCCGGGCTGGGACAAAACCGCCTACGGCATTGGCGACGCAAGCAGCTTCTCCGTTCTAAAGTCCGACAACAGCCCAAGCGCCTGCCGTTTTCAAACCGAGACCGGCACCCTGACCGCCGACCTTGCCCCGGAAGACGCCTGTATCGGTGTCTTTATGAAAGACTAGGCCTTCTGCCGTCGCACCGATGCCGGTCTCTCATGACAGATTCCTCGCTTCCCATACCTCGCATAATTCCCATATCTCCCAGACTTCCCATCGCTTTCCCGGAAATCCCGCAACGCAGAAAATTGATCTCCCCGCACCGCAGGAGTAGTCTTTCCCATTCCCAACGGTCGCATTCATACTCAGGAGTTTCAGTATGGCCTCGGATGCAGTTCAAACCCTTCCTTCCCTGGACCCGCTCGCGGACCGCGTCATGTCGGTCGATGTGCTGCGCGGGTTCGACATGTTCTGGATTGTCGGCGGCGGCGAAATCGTCCGTACGCTGGACCAGTTCACGGGAAACCCCATCATCAACTTCTTTGCCACCCAACTCAAGCACTGTGACTGGCGCGGTCTTCGGTTTGAGGACCTCATCTTCCCGCTGTTTCTGTTCCTGCTGGGCATGGCCATCGTCTTCTCCGTCGGCAAGATTGTCGCGAAGGAGGGTAAGGCGGGCGCCTACCGGCGCATCCTGCGCCGCTTCGCCATCATGTTCCTGCTCGGCATTGTCTACTCCGGCGGCCTGTCGCGGGGCATTGACGGCGTGCGCATCATGGGCGTGCTCCAGCGGCTTGCCCTCTGTTATCTGATCGTGTCGATCATGTTCATTCACCTCAAGCCCAAACAGATGGCCGTGGTGGGCGTTGCCCTGCTCGTGGGCTACTGGGCGTGGCTCTCCTTCGTGCCCGTGCCGGGGCTGGGCAGGGTTTCCTTTGAAAAGGGCGAGAACTGGGCCAATTACCTCGACAGCATGTATCTGCCGCTGCGCAGGAATGACGGTGCCTGGGACCCCGAAGGCTACCTGAGCACCTTCCCGGCCGTGGGCACCTGCCTGCTCGGTTTCTTCGCCGGAATGTTCATCAAGAGCCCGGCCGTTCCCGCGCAAAGGAAGGGCCTGTACTTCATGGGCGCCGGCCTTGTGCTGCTTGTCCTGGGCTACGCCTGGGGATTCCAGTTCCCCATCATTAAGAAGATTTGGACCTCCTCCTACGTGCTGGCTGCGGGCGGCTACAGTTGCCTGCTGGTGGGAGTCTTCTACCAGATTGTTGATGTCTGGAAGATCCGCGCGTGGTCCGCGCCCTTCCTGTGGATTGGCAGCAATCCGTTGGCCATCTACATGACCTGCAATCTGGTGGAGTTTCGCAAGATTGCCGAACGCTTTGTCGGTGGCGGCCACTGGGCTCCCGAAGGCGGCATGGGCGCCACTGCGACCACGGTGGTCAGCCTGGGCCTGGTGCTGATGCTGGCCGGGTTCATGTACCGCAAGAAAGTGTTTATCCGCATCTAGCGAAAAGCGGGGACGGACACGCCTTTCAAACTGCCGAAAGGCGAGTCAGTCCCTGTTTTTCGCTTAACCGCCGTGTCGGCCCATAACGGAGCGGTGCCTCTGGTCGGTCTATTGCGTGTTCCGAAAGTCCCTCCAGACAATGCCCAGTTTCCGCATGCGCGCGCGGAGCGTGTGGGGGTTGATGCCCAGGAGAACCGCTGCTCCGTGGGGGCCTTCGATGCGGCCCTTTGTCTGCGCCAGCGCGGTCTCGATATGCCCGCGCATGGCCGCGTCGAGCGGACCGAAGGTGTGGGCGGCGTTCGACGCGCCTGAGCCGGGCGCAACGCCCGCGCACGAATCCAGCACGGGGCCCATGACTCCCAGCGCCTTGGCGACTTCCAAACACCGGCCATTGCCGAGTATCGCCGCGCGGTCCAGGACCGTGCCGAGTTCGCGCACGTTGCCCGGCCACGCATAGGCGCACAGGAGGGCGTTGTCTTCCTCCGTGGGCATCAGCACCGGCAACCCAAACCGGACGGCCGCCCGCTCGGCGAAATGCCGCGCAAGCCGGGGGATATCCTGGCGACGGTCACGGAGCGGTGGCAGGAAGATGGGAAAGACGGCGACCCGGTACCACAGATCCTCCCGAAACCGGCCTTCGGCGACCATCGAGGCCAGGTCGCGGTGCGAGGCGGCGACAATCCGCACGTCCACGCTGATCGGTTGTTGCCCGCCGATGCGTTCCAGCCAGCCGTCCTGAAGGATGCGCAGCAGCCGAACCTGCGCCGCCAGCGGCAGTTCGCCAATCTCATCCAGGAAGAGCGTGCCGCGATCGGCCCGTTCAAACCAGCCTTTGCGGGTCTCGACCGCACCCGTGAAGGCCCCTTTTTCGTGGCCGAACAGTTGTGAGTCGATGAGTTCCGGCGGGATCGCCCCGCAATTCACCCGGATCACCGGGCCCGTCGCACGCGCGGACCGGCGGTGGATGGCCCGGGCAATCAGCTCTTTGCCGGAACCGGTCTCGCCCAGAATCAGCACGGGCACGTCGGACCGGGACACAAGCTCGACGCGTTCCATGACGGACTGAAGGCCCGTGTCGTCCCCCACGATTACATCACCCAGGTCCCGCCGCCCCAGCCGGTTCAGCAGGGATTGTTTGTCGGCCTCGGCGGCCTCGCGCAGCGCCTTCATCTCGCGGAGGCGATGATCGTTCTCAAGCGCCGCAGAGAACGGCGCGATCAACCCCTTCATCATGCCCGCGTGACGGTCCTCGAACCGGAGCCCGTCCTGTGCCACGAATATCAAAACACCGGACGGCTCAGCCTCATGCGCAAGCGGACCGGCGAGAAGGTCCCGCTGCATTTCCGTCGGCAGTATTCCCGCAGTCGCCTCGCCGGGCCCGTCGTCCCCCGCAGGAAAATGTTTCACCTCGCCGTTGCGGCACCACCTCAGCAACGCCTCGAATTGTGCGGCGCTGCACTCCGTGCGTCCGCCGGAAAGCAGGCGGCCGGGGTCGACGGGGCCGACGGCCACGGTCTCCAATCCACACTTCGTCCGGTCGAGACGGCGCACACACACTTGCTCAAGCGGCATGTGCGCCGACAGCATGCGGGCGATAGTGGATGTCGACTCGCCGATCACAATGTAGCGGCAGGCTTCGCGCCAGACTTCCAAGAGTATTTCGTTGAAGTGCTCCATTTCTTTCTGTCTCTTTTGGTAGACAGTCTATCATTTAAGACGGAAAAGAGCAAGCAAATATAACGGATTCCCTGTCTGGCTTCTACGGAATAGCCATAACATGCTGGAATACAGTTACTTGCGCGGCATGCGCTGGCTTGGCATGGCTGTTGCTTTGCAACAGGATGGAAAGTATGACCAACTTCAACCGTGAGAAGGGTTGGTCAAGCAAAATGAACAGAGATCTCGAGTAGAAGGAATGACGGGACAAGAGAACCGTCGGAACAAGGGAGATGGACCATGATCGCGAGGGACATTGAGCTTGGACGGAGCATTGTTGTCTTTTCTTTTTTGTGTGCAGCTCTGCTGACTTCACCGATGGCCCCTGCCGCAGTGTGGTATGTCAACGCGGCGTCCAGTTCCGCCACCCCCGATGGTCAAACATGGGCCATGGCCCACCCCGCCATCCAGTCGGCCGTGGATGCCGCCGCCGCCGGTGACGAGGTGTGGGTCGCCGCCGGCACCTACACCGGCACGGGGGATCAGGTGGTCAATCTGAAAGAGGGTATCACCCTCTACGGTGGCTTCGCGGGCACGGAAACCACCCGCGACGGGCGCGGTGTGGATCCCGCCGCGACAGTAATCTTCGGAGATTACACGCGACGGTGCATTACTGCCAACGAGACGAATGTCGTTGATGGCTTAACCCTGCAATACGGCCATGCCTTCGAGGGAGCCGGGATATCGAACGGCACCGCCCACAACTGCGTCTTCACCGGAAACTGGTCCGGCTCGGACGGCGGGGGCATGTCAAACGGTACGGCTTACGACTGCGTCTTTACTGGAAACTCGGCCTACTCTAATGGCGGGGGCATGTCAAATGGCACGGCTTACAACTGCGTTTTCAACACAAATTCGGCCCGTTCAAATGGCGGGGGCATGTCAAACGGAACGGCTTGCAACTGCGCCTTCACCGGGAACCAGGCTGACGAGGCCGGCGGCATGTTTAACGGCACGGCTTACAACTGCGTCTTTACAGACAACAGGTCCCAGTTTGCGGGTGGGGGAATGATGGGGGGGGCGGCGCACAGTTGCACTTTCACCGGAAACTCCATCCCAATACTTGGCGCCGGCGGCGGAGTTTCCGGGGGCACGGCCGACAACTGCGTCTTCACGGGAAACTCGGCGCATCAAGGCGGGGGCATGGCCTACGGCAGTGCGGTCAACTGCACCTTCGTGAACAACACGGTAACGCCCTATACATTTGGCTACGCGGGGATGTGGGATGACGTGTGTGAATGCTATGTGGGTGGAGGATCCTTCACAGATCCCGGGGATGGAACCGCCCTTCTTGACAGTACCGGCATAAACTGTATCATGCGGTGCGAAGGGTTGCGGCCGGACGTCACGGCCAATTCCACCGTCTCCTACTCCTGCCTCTCCAAGGAAGTGGCAGGCACGGGCAACATCGTTGCCGATCCCCTCTTTGCAAACCCCACAACAGGGGATTTCCGTCTCCAGCCCGGCTCGCCCTGCATTGACACGGGCACGGCCGATGGCGCACCCGCTACCGACATCCTGGGCGTGCCGCGCCCGCAGGGTGTGGGCGTGGACAGGGGCGCTTATGAATTGCCGGTCCCGGTAACCGTGCCTGACCTGTCCGGGCTTGCCCGGACAACCGTGCGGGAACTGGTTGCGGCCGCACTGCTGTACGTGCGCAATGAAACCGAAGAATATCATCCCACCATTCCGCCCGACCATGTCATCCGCCAGGCACCACTGGCGGGCGTTCAAGTTCCCCAGTGGTCTACCGTGGACGTGGCCATTTCCAAAGGGCCCGAGCCGGTAATCGTGCCTGACGTGGTGGGCAAGCCCGAGGGGGATGTCGGAGTGATTATCACCGGCGCATGTCTCGTTGTCGGCACAGTGACACGGCAATACAGCCCGACCGTCCCTGTCGGTACGGTCGTTTCCCAGACACCTGCCGCGGGAACGCTTGCGCTTCCGCCCACGCAGGTCAATCTTGTAATCAGCCGCGGTGTCCAACCGTCCGTGATGCCCGACGTGGTGGGCAAACTGCGGGAGCAGGCGGAATCGGCCATAGCGAATGCCGGCCTGGCGCTGGGTGTCGTGTCGCGGGACTACAGTGCGGCGGTGGCGCCCGGACGCGTAATGGCACAAAGCCCCGCCACGGGCACCGAGTTGCCCCCAGGCGCGGTGGTCAGCATCGTCGTCAGCTGTGGCCCGACACCGGTGCCGGAGGGTGAAGGCGAACCGCCAAGCCGCGACACGGCCCGGCAGCAGCTTGCCTCGGCCCATGCTTCGGCGGACACAAACGGCGATGGCACCTTGTCCTTTGAAGAAGCCGTCACGGCTCTGCCGGGGCTGACCGAGGCCCTGTTCAACGAACTCGACACCAACGGTGACAGGCAGTTGAGCGACGAAGAATTGGGCCTGAATTCAGGCGGCGGTTGCGCGGGCTGTCAGGGCGGCAAGTCGCGTTTCAGTCCGGGGGGAGGCCTGAGCGACCTGTTCCTGATGGCATTGGGCGGGTTGGGCCTGGCCGCAATGTCCACATTGCGCCGGCCGTAGGAAATATTCGATTCAACATTGTGCATGAGCACGGCTTCGGAGCGGGCCCGAATCAGAGGAAGATGATGGCGCCCGCCCGTGTGGCGGGTGTTCGGACGGCAGAGTGCCGGCGCTTCCAGTGTGGAGTGCGGTCATAAGTGGTCCATGAAATTCTGCGAAGCGGAACAAAGTCCGCCAGTGTGACAAGCGGGAAGACGGTGCGTTCCGTCTTGCTTCGCAAGAGTTTAAGCACCCTACAGTTCCACGGTCAGTTCGTCCCGGCGTCCACGGTGCCTTTGATCGTGATGCGGGGATGGCTGGGCAAGATGAACGGGCAAAACAAAGGAGGTAATAACTCTATGATTGACACCATCACCATTCTGGGCGGTCAAGGCAAAGCCGACACCGCAGAAACGGTGCAGCGCATCGACCTGCGCATGGGCGACGTGGTGAGCATCGTCGGCCCCACCGGGTCGGGCAAGACCACGCTGATCAACGACATTGAACTGTTCGCGCAGGGCGACACGCCGACGGGCCGGACCATTCTGGTTGATGGGGTCGCGCCGCCGTCGGAATACCGGGAGGACCCGGCGCACAACCCGATTGCGCTCATCACACAGCACACCAATTTCCTGTCGGATCTTCCGGTGGACGTGTTTCTGCGCACCCACGCCGGCATTCGCGCCTCCGATCCGCTCCATGTGGCCGACCTGGTGGGGGAAACGCTCGACTTCGCCAACCAGCTCACGGGCGAGCCGATTGACCGTGCAAGCCGCATGACAGAACTCTCCGGCGGCCAGACCCGCGCCCTGCTCATCGCCGATGCCGCCGTCATCTGCGACACGCCCATCGTGCTGCTAGACGAGGTGGAGAACGCGGGCATCAACCGCGCCCGCGCACTCGAACTCTTGCGGCGCCGCCGCAAGATCTTCGTGTTTGTCACCCACGATCCGCGCATTGCGCTGCTGTCCGATTTTCGCATCGTCATGCGCAACGGCGGCATCACCGCAGTCATCCGCACCGATTCGGCCGAACGCGCCTTCGGCGTCACCGTCACACGGCTCGACGATCTGCTGTGCCGTCTGCGCGAGACCATACGGCAGGGTGGACAGCTTACCGGGGAGGATTTCAAAGGCGCCGGCCTTGCCGGATTTGCCGGGGAGGGAGTGCTGTGAAACTCGTGATCTGCGCCGGGCCCGCCACCACGGGCAAAACCTCCGTGCTGCGCCACTTGGCCCGAAAACTGTCGGCGGCGCACAAGCGTCTGGCGTTTCTCAAGATTGATGTACAGTACGCCGACGAGGACGAGGTCTTCGCGCGGGAATTCGAGATTCCCACCCGCAAGGTGTATTCGGGCGAACTGTGCCCCGACCATTGCAGTGTGCTCGTGCTTGGCGACGCGCTTGCTTGGGCGGCGCGCGCCCAAACCGACATCCTGCTGGTGGAGACGGCAGGCCTGTGCCTGCGTTGCGCCCCCTATGTGGACGGCGGCCTGGGCATCATGGTCATGGAGGCCACCAGCGGCATGAACCTGCCGCGCAAGATCGGCCCCATGCTTTCCCTCGCCGACATAGCCGTCGTCACCAAGATCGACCTGGTGTCCCAGGCGGAGCGCGAGGTGTTTCGCGCGCGCATCAAGGAGGCCGCGCCCGCGGTGCGCATTCGTGAGGTGAACGCCCTGTACGGCATCGGCATCGACCCCATCGTCGAGCACGTCCTGCAAACCCCTGATGTCACTGAGCAACTCATGCTCCGGGGCAATCCCCCGGTGGGCACCTGCACCATCTGCGTCGGCAAGAAGGAGATTGGCTGGCAGTCCCACTTCGGGGTGGTGCGCGCGCTGGAAAACCAGAACTTCTACCGGGGCGAATGAAGTGTGAAGTGTGAAATGTGAAATGTAGAGAAGGACACTGGGAGATGGATGACGGGATGTTTCGGTTGCTTCGTGGAAAGGCTGACCCGTTACCCATTTTCCGAACAACGAAACAGGAAGGGAACTGGTTATGAACACAACGTTGCCGACGGAGCTGCCGGGGTTGAACTGCGGCGTCTGCGGATATCGGACCTGCGGGGAATTGGCGGACCGGCTTGAAACTGAACCGGACCAGATCAAACGGTGCATCCACATTTCTGAAAACCGTGTCAGGACTGATCAACCGAGTCCGCTGCCCGAGCCGTGCGCCTGTGAAGCGGCTTCATCCGCGGCGTGTGGAGCCTGTGACAAGAGCGGCGAATGGCCCTCCTCCACGGCGTCATACGCGGACAGCCTTGGCAGGGATTTCGATTTCTATCTGGAGCACTTCCCGGAGGATCCCGGCCCCCGCGAGATCATCATTCCGCATAACCCCATGATCACCCGCGAACTGGAGGTGGCCGTCGGCGACATTCTGATTGGCCGCCCGCTCGGCATGTCCTGTGGCTGCCCCATAACCCACTGCGGCGTCGCCACCGAGGTGGACCGTCGGACGGGCGTAATCACGTGGTGCGTCACCGGCCCGCTTGGCCCGCGAGCAAACGGATTCAAAGACCTGGGGTACTACATCGCGGAAGGATACGAGGGGTTGGTGAAACAGACCCGCGTGGAGCTGCGCATCGGCGCCCGCCATTTCTTCCAGCCGCGCATGTGCATGTTGCAATGGCGTCACAGCGGCCTGATCAACTACCTGAACCGGACGGCCGATGGTTTCCAGGTGCGCCTGGAAGGCCTGTTCATCGGGTAGCCGCACGTGGATACGCGCATCTATCTGGACAATTCCGCGACCACACCGCTCGATCCCCGGGTGGCAGAGGCCATGCGTCCGTGGTTGCTGGACGCCTTTGGGAACCCCTCCAGCCTGCACCGACCGGGCCGCGAGGCGCGGCAGGCCGTTGACCGCGCCCGGCAGCAGGTGGCGGACCTGATCCACGCAGCCCCCGGGGACATCCTGTTCACCGCAAGTGGCACTGAATCGGACAACATGGCGCTCAAAGGGGTGGTGGACGCCCTCGGGGCGCACAACTGCCACATAATCACGAGTGCCGTGGAGCATCCGGCCGTTATGGAGACATGCCGGTGGCTTTTGGGGCAGCGCGGCGTGCGGGTGTCCTTCCTGCCCGTGGGCGGGGACGGCATTGTCGATACCGATGTGCTGTCACGGCTGTTCCAGCCCACAACCTGCCTGGTGTCCGTCATGGCGGCAAACAATGTGGTGGGAACATTGCAGCCGATTGGCGAACTGGCGCGCATTGCCCATGAGCGCGGCGCGATCTTCCACACCGACGCCGTTCAGGCCGCGGGCAGGGTGCCTCTCGATGTTTCCAAAGACGCCCTCGATCTCGTTTCCCTGTCGGCGCACAAGATGCACGGCCCCAAGGGCGTGGGCGCGCTCTGGGTGCGAACGGGCACGCCGCTGGAACCGCTCATTCACGGCGGCGGACAGGAGCGCGGTCTGCGTTCGGCCACCGAAAACGTGGCCGGTATCGTCGGGTTTGGCCAGGCGGCCGCGCTGGCAGGGGAGGGCATGTCCGAAGAGGCGGCCCGGTTGGTGCATCTTCGGGACCGGTTGATTGACGGAATCGCGGGGCTGTTTCCCTGGGCCTATCTCATTGGACACCGTTTTCGCCGACTTCCCGGGCACGTCTGCGTCGGCTTCGCCGGGCAGGAGGGGGAGGCAATCAAAATGCTGTTTGCGCTTGACGAGGCGGGCATTGCCGCCTCCTCGGGCAGCGCATGCAGCGCGCACCACGCCGGGGAGCCCTCCTCCGTGCTGCTGGCCATGGGCTTCGACCCTGTCCGCGCAAGGGGTTCGCTGCGGCTGACTCTCGGCCGTTTCAACACGGAATCCGAAATGGACCGGACCCTTCAGATCCTGTCGTGCATCGTGCCCACACTTCGGCGCACCGCCCTGTGAGGGGTGTCAGGCGCGGGACGGGCCCGGCTGTCCAAGTTGCCTTTGGCCGCGGGTTGTTGTAGGCTCTGTCTTTGGAGAGTCACGTCCTGAAGCTTGTCCCAATCATCAAACAGGAGGAGGCACATGGGAAGCAGAGTTGCAGTATGGACGGCCGTTGTTCTGGCGGTGTGTGCCACGGCCTCGGCCGTTGAAAAGCTGAGCGATCATGAAGTCGTGCTGGATGCGCAGGGAAGGCTCCAGCCCTGGACCCCCTATGACCATGTCATCCGCGGCAGCGTGGAGTACATAAACAACTGTCCCACGGAAAAGACCGTCCACGGCGATGATCCGTGGTACCTCATCACGTCAAAACTGAAGCCCAACGGGGAGTTCTACCGAAACCAGAACAACCAGGCCGGCAACCTCTATTTTGCCGCGGAAACGCTGGCCCGGTATTACGCCTACACAGGCGACCGGGAACTGTTCAAAGCCGTGCAACTGCTGGCGGACCGGGTGCTGGAGTACCACACCCCGGGAGACTGGGCATGGGCCAATGTGCCGCGCACGCAGGACGACACGCCGGACGGCGTGTATGACGACGACCATTCCGAGCCGGACAAAATGGCCATGGCGGGCGACGGCTATGTCCGCCTTTACAAACTCACCGGCGAGAAGAAGTATCTCGATGCGGCGCTGGGCGTCGCAAAGACCCTCACCGAGAAGGTCCGGCCCGGCGACGCGGACAATTCGCCGCTGCCGTTCCGCGTCAACCTGAAGAACGGAAGGGTGATTGACAAATATTCCGCCCACATGATTGCCCATGTCATGTTCTTCGACACGCTCCTGTCACTCGGGGTCGGCGACAAAGAGAAACTTACCGCCAAGCGCGACCTGATCTGGAAATGGATTCAAAAGTATCCTATGAAGAACAACCGCTGGTCGGGCTACTATGAGGACGTCGGTTTCCATCACGACAACCTGAACCAGCAAAGCCCCATGGAAACCGCCCGCTACATGATGCGGCATCCGGACCGCTTTCCCGAGATGAAGGAGCAGGTGCCCGTGCTGCTTGAATTCGTGCGCAACCGCTTCGGCCTTACGAAACGTTTCGGCGCGTCCAGCATCTGCGAGCAGGACAACTGCTTCCGGGAAATGAGCAGCCACACCGCCCGCTACGCCTCCGTCGCGGCGCTCTGGTACGGCTTCTGCAACGATCCCAAGATGCGCGAGGAGGCGCGGGCTGCCTTTGCACTGTCCACCTACTCCGCCTTCTGCCGGTATTCCCAGGGCGAACGCGCTCTGAACTTCGTGGGCCTGGGCTACATTGACCCGTGGTTCTCGGATTCCTATTTCGACTACCTGCCGCACTTCTTTGACGGCATGACCGCCATGCCCGACATGGCGCCCGCCGACCAGAACCACGTTTTGGAATGTTCGGGAACCATCACGAAGATCGAATACGCCGGGAACAAGATCAGCTACGAGACCTTTGAGCCGGCCGGAGATGACATACTGCGCATCACCTTCACGCCCCGCGTGCTGGCCGACGGCAAGCCGCTCGACGCGGCCGCATGGCAGTATGGCGAATTCAACGGCGTGCCGGGTGTGCTCCGCATCCATCGCGGCAACGCAAAGAACATCGTCGTCGAGCCTGCGGTCTAGGCCAGGGACATCGCATGCCGCGCCCGGTTGTGCTGCTGGTCAATCCGAACCTGATGAAGCCGCCCATCGCCCCGATTGGCCTGGAGCTGGCGGGCGGGGCGATCATGCAGGCCGGATACGGTGTGTTGTGGTGCGACCTGGCCTTTGCCGGGGATTGGGAGGCGTTTTTGCAGGACGCGGTGTCCGTCGCGCCGCCCATGGCCGTGGCCGTGTCTGTCCGCAATCTTGACGACGCCTATTTTGCCAGCCAGGACTTCATCCTCGAAAAGACGGCGCAGGTGGTGCGCCGCATCAGGGCGCTTTCCGGTGCGCCGATCATTCTCGGCGGGGTGGGCTTCTCCATTGCCCCCTGTGAGGTGCTCGAATACACCGGCGCGGATTACGGCATCGCCGGAGACGGGGAAACCGCCCTGCCCGCGCTGTTGGATTGTCTCTCCGCCAAAGAACCCGTGCATGCCGTGCCCGGTGCGGTGTTTCGCGATGACGCGCGAACGATCCGGCAAAACGGTCTTGCGCGGTGTGACATCAGCGCGCGGCCCGCAGCGGTGCGTCATCTTGCGGACCATCCGCGCTATTTCGCCGAGGGTGGCCAGGCGGGTATCGAAACGAAACGCGGCTGCGCCCAGCGTTGCATCTACTGTGTCGAGCCGCACGCCAAGGGCGACGCTGTCTTCCTGCGCGCGCCCGACGCCGTGGTGCGGGAAATGATCACCCTGCTGGACAGGGGGGTGGATGTGTTCCACCTGTGCGACAGCGAGTTTAACCTTCCGCCGGACCATGCCCGCGCCGTCTGTGATGCCGTTGTGCGGCATGGTGTTGCCGACCGCGTCCGCTGGTATGTCTATGCCAGTCCCGCGCCTTTTGATCGCGACTTGGCGCGCGCCATGGCGCGCGCAGGCTGTGCGGGTGTGAACTTCGGCGCGGACCATGCTGACACGGCGATGCTCAAACGGCTTGGCCGTCCCCACAGCACCGAATCCATTCGCGCGGCGGCGGCCGCCGTGCGCGACGCGGGCATGGCATTGATGTTTGACATGCTCCTGGGCAGTCCCGGCGAGACCCGCGGGAGCATCGCCGCCGCAGTTGAATTCATGCGCGATGTGAATCCCGACCGGGTGGGTCTGTCCTGCGGCGTGCGCGTCTATCCGCACACGCCGCTCGCCGCCTTCGTGCGGCGGCAGGGGCCCGTGACTGGCAATCCGCATTTGCACGGGACCGTGCAGGACAACGACAATTTCCTGAAACCGGTGTTTTACGTGGAAACCGGTGTCGGCGGCGACATTCACCGTGTTGTCACCGAACTTGTCGCGGGCGACATACGTTTTCTCCACGCCGACCCCGCGCAACTTGAAGGCAACTACAACTATAATGACAACTCCGTGCTCGCCAACGCCATCCGCGACGGCGCGCACGGCGCCTATTGGGACATTCTGCGGCGAATCGGCGAACCATGAGGGTCTTTCCCATGCGTATGCTCACCTGTGCCTGCGTTTTGATGATTGCGGCAATGCCGGTTCTTGCGGAGGACATCTACCCCGTTCCTGCCGCATTGCAGTCCGTTCCCGCGGCTGCGCCCGCAACCCGTGACGTGCCCGTGCTGAACGCCGTCGGCGTTCAGGGGACGCTTGACGGAGAGGGCACGTTCGTTGCCCAGCCCCGTGCCTGTGTTCAGGTGGCCGGCCATCAGGCGCGGATTGCATTGCGCGACGACGCACCCGTGTACATCACCCCGGCCACGACGCTTTCTTGGTGGTGGAAGAAGGAGCAGGGCGGTGTGTGCATTGTGCAACTGGCGCTGCGCAATGCGGACACCGGCCAGACCCGCTATTTCGGCTACGCGGCGGGTGCATGGAGCGAACCCGCCTCAGGGGACCCCACGGTGGAACTGTTTGTCAGTCCGACCTTGCCGACCGATTGGACCGAGGTCCGCTGCGCGCCTCCCAAAGACATCGCGATCGTACTCGGCTGGACTCACGTGCAGGTGACCGAGGTCTACCTGTCTCCCTGGGACGGCAAGCCGGGCGCGTTCGCCGACATGGTGTTTCACGATGCGGCGTCTGCCATGCCTGGCGAAGCCCGCACGGAAACGGGATTCCACGGCGGCGGCGTGGACTACGTGCCTCAACGGCTGCGCGGCAGCGACGAGAAGCACATCGACCGCTTTGAAACCAGCTTTGAGGAATGCGCGCCGGGCCGCAACAGCGCGTCCAACGAATGGACCGCCTTTGGGATCGACGGCGACCGCGATTTCAACGCCATCGGCCGAGACCTTCACGTGCGCTATCCCGCCTTTGACCTCGTGTTCCGCATGTTCGAAAACGGCAAAGAGATCAAGCCCGACACCCTCGACTCCTTCCGTATCGGCCTGATGAACAGCCGGCTGCCCGCGGTGTGGGGCGCATGGGCACACGGTGGCCTCTGGTACCGCGTCACCGCCATGACCACACCCGGCGGTGAACTCGGCAACTATGATCTCTACAAGCTCCAGATCCAAAACCCCGGCAAAGAACCCGCGAGATCCGCGCTCGCGGCCGTGGTGGAAGGGCCACCCGATGTGCGGCTCGACAACGGCGTCGTGCGCGGCCTTGGCGATGCGCCGTTCTTTGTGACCGATGACGCGCCCAACCTGGAAACCACCTTCCGCGACTGGGGCCTCTGCGACAAGCGGGCCAAGGCGTACAACATGGGCGGTGGTCCCGGCGCGGTCGAGCCCGCCATGGCCACGTGCCGCATCGGCCTCGACGGTGTGCCCGTGGTCTATCGCTTCAAGGCCGACCCGCAGCGCAGCTACACCGTCTGTCTCGCCACCACGCCCAATGTGGGCGGCTACTATCTCGACCCGCCGAAAGAACCCGGCGACCTCGTCTATGAGTACAACGTCGAGGGCTGTGCTGCAAAAACGCTTGACCACGTGACCACGCTCAAACAACAGGCCGGGCCGTTCTTTGCCGCGTTTACCACGGCGCGCGATGTCAACGGCGACGGCTTCATTGAAGTGTCCTCGGGGGTCACGAAGGATTCACGCCTGCGCCACACCCGGCTGAGCGTTATCTATGTTTTCCCCGACGGCATCGACGTCAGTGACACGGCCCGTGTGTGCGGCGGGGCGATGATCGGACAGTGCCTGTTTCACATCGACGTGGGCGCGACGCCCGAGCAGGGCGCAATGAACCAGGAGTATGACAAGAGCGACATCGGCTTCGCCCGGCTGAAACTGGCCTACGCGCCGCAGGTGGCGCCCGGCGAGATCAAGACGTACTGGATCAAGGTTCCCCCCATTCACCGTCGCGAACCGGCGAGCATGGGCTACGTCGCCCATGCTTTCCGCGAGGCGCTTCCCGGCGAGGGTGTTCCACCCTTTGCCGACACCTGGATCGCGGTGTTGAAAGCAGCCGATCCCGCCGTCGCGGAGTCGGCAATCGTTGCGCACTGGGATGCCTTCTTCGCAAAAGCGGCCAAGATCACCACGCCCGATCCGGTGCTGACCGACATCTTCCTGTCGCGGCTGGCCACCCGCGCCATCCTCGACATCAAGGTGGACGAGGGGGTCTGGTACAACGTGTGCAGCCCATTCTTCTACTTCGACCACGCCTACCGCGATCAGGCCTACGTGGTCTACGCCTACGATCTGGCCGGGCTGCATGACCGCGCCGCCCGCATCCTGGAGGGCTACTGCAAGAACGTCTCCGACATCAAGCGCAAAGGCCCGATTTCCTTCGACGGCAAGCCGCTGCAACTCGGCATGCTGGAAAACGGTCTGTGGAACACCCGGCCCGGCCAGTATGACACGCAGGGCGAAAACCTTTGGGCGCTGGTACAGCACTACAAACTTTCCGGCGACAAGGACTGGCTGGAGGGCACCGCCTATCCCTTTGTCCGGCGCGGTGCGATGTGGATTGTCAATTCGCGCCACAGGCACATGGATGACGTGAAGAACCAGGACGATCCGCGGTACGGCCTCATCGAGCCGGGAGCCATGGAGGTGATGGAGGTCGGCAAGGGCATGCACATGTACTACATGAACGCCTTTGCCATCCTCGGCCTGGCCGAGGCCGCCGACGCCGCCAACGCGCTCGGCCTGAAGGACGACGCGGCGATGTTCGCGCGCGAGCGCGCCGAGCTGAAAGAGGCGCTGCACCAGTCGTTTGTGAAGACCTTCAAGCGGCTGGGCCTCTACGAGGGCCAGTTGTGGTTCGGCGTCGAGCCCGAGGGCGTCGGCATGTACGGCTACTGGGCGCACAACTGCCTGCTTTGGCCCTGCCGCGCGCTCGACCCGCAGGACCCCATGCTTACCGCCACGACCCGCCGCATGGAGCGCATGAGCAACGAGTGGGGGGGAGGCATGCACTCGGAGGGCCCCGGCGGCTACTGGCCCTACATCGGCGTGGACCGCGCCGTCGGCCACATCCTGCGAGGCGAACCCGATCGCGCCCTCGACTATTTCTGCGCCTTCACCGACACGGCAGGCGGCACCTTCAGTTGGGGTGAGGGCTATTCCAATCTCACCGCCTGCGGTGACGAGCCCCATTTCTGGGCCGACGGCCAGTGGGTCAATCTTTTCCGCCAGACCCTCGCCATGGAGGACGGCGACCGGCTCATGATCACGCCGGCCATGTTCCGCCGCTGGACACAGGGCAGCGCCCCGCTCGACATTCACGGCCTGCCCACCGCGTTTGGCGATCTCGATCTCGCCATTACGCCTTCCAACGGGACGGACACCTGCGAGTACCGCCTGCGCCTTTCGCCGAAAGGCGGCCAGTCGCAACAGGTGATGGACAAACTGCTGCTGTACCCGCGCACGCCCGATGGAAGGGCCATCCGCGCGGTGGAATGCAACGGCCGGCCCGTCACGGGTTTCGACAACAGCGTTATCATTCTGCCGCCCCCCGCGGCGGGTCAGGAGCAGTCCGTCCGCATTCATCTTGAGCCGTGATCGGCGCGTACCCGCATAGCAAGAATCCGGCCAAAAGGGGGATGGACGGGTCCGGGAAAGGCCGGAATGTGTCCAGAAATAAACGCGGCAACTTGTCGCGTTTATCTTGTGTGCGAAGTGAGTTCCAGTGTGCCGACAGGTAATATTGCTGCGTCCTGCCGGTAAGTTACCCAGAACAATGCGGTGTGACAGTTCCACGGGAATCTGAACAATCAGCGCAAACAAACAACACGGAGATGCTGCATGGACACCACCAATGGTTTCGACAATTTCCTTGACGGTCTTCTGAAAGCCATTCTGGGCTATTTGGAAACCTTCCTGACGACACTTTTCACCGGGCTTGTAACCGGCATCTTTCCCCAGTTGTAGCACGGTGCCCGACAGCAAGAACGGGGCCGCCGCACCAGTCCTTGCGGAGTGGCGCGGTGGCCCGTACTTTTTTCTACGGTATGTGCGCCTCAATGAACCCGTTCTTCCCGGGTTCGCGGTCTGTTAGAATCAGACGCCGCTGACGGAAGCCCGGGCACGGCACAGGAGAACTTCTACCTCGCATGGACGCGCCAGCATCCTGCGATCGAGATCGGCGAAGAGGACGGCATTTCAGACAACGGGCGCCAGGTCTACAACTATCTCCGGCAGAACGGCATACAGAATGTGCTCTATGTCGGCGTGCACACCAACATGTGCGTGCTCAATCGCAGCTTCGGCATCCGCCAGATGGTGAAATGGGGGCTCAATTGCGCCCTGATCCGTGACCTCACCGACACCATGTACAACCCCGCCTCCCCCCCGAAGCTGTCCCATGACGAGGGCACCAAACTCGTTGTAAAGCATATTGAGCAGTACTGGTGCCCGTCGCTGACCGCCGCGGAACTGGTGGCAAGCCTGCCTTCCGGAAACGCGAAAGAGTGAATCAACGCCACGCGAAGGGCATTAGACGAGGGAGACTTTGCAGTATGAATATTGTATGCAAAAGAACTTTGACGCGGTTCGTTGGACCATTCCTTCTCTTGTCCTGCGTCTGCACCGCCGCATTCGCCTATAACGAGCAGATAGCCGAAGAGAAGTACATGGAAAGCTTTCACGCCATGTATCCGAGGGCGCATCCCGTTCCGACGCTGGAGGAGTATGCCACCGTTGAACACTTTGACAAAATGTGGCTTGGCGAGAAACTGGACAAGGAACTCAAGGACCACACGAACGATGACGGTGCACTGGCGTGGTGGCTTTCCTATTACATTCGCGCGCTGGACTACATGTACGAGGCCACGGACAACGTCAAGTATCTCGATGCCGGCCTCAAAATCGTGCGCGCCGCCGTGGGCTGCACGGACGACAAGCGAAACATACCCCTCTTCACCGGGAAGATTGTCCCCTCCTGGGGTTCCCCGAAATACGCGGAACGCGGGCGTGCGGTGCTGGTGGTGAACACGGGACTCATCTGCGCGGCGCTTTTCGATTTTCTTCTGACGGCAAAGAAGGCCCCGGCTTTCGACGCGGCGCTGGGGGCCGAACACAAGGAGATTCTGGATACGGCGTTCCGTGCGATGGAGGTGCATGAGCGGCAGTGGCGTGAAGGGCCGGAGGCCCAGGCCGGCCATTACATCGGCATGGACCAGGAGAACATGTACGAGCACAAAGTCCTGCCCGCCAACCGGCAGAGCGCCATGGGCTGGGCCTGGTGGCTGGCCTACAAGTACACCGGCACCGAAAAGTGCCGCGACCGTGCGCTCGCCATTGGCCATTTCATTCGCAACCGGCTGGTGCCCGCGCCCGACGGCGCCTTTTACTGGACCTATGAATGCCCCGACAAGCCCGTGAGCGGGGAGAAGCATCGGGACGAAGTTATGGGCGAGGACACCTCGCACGCCGGGCTGACCGTGATGCTTCCCTTCGCGCTTGCCGCCGACAACCAGGTGTTCTTCAAGAGCGATATGGAGCGCTTCGCCGCCATGGTCATGCACGGACTGGCGCGGCTCGGCGGCGGCGTATTTCTTGGCGACATCACCGGAAACGCCTATTCCAAGCCCGAGCGCATCCGCTTCATTTGCAACTGGCTGCCGCTGGCAAAGTACAATCCCGACATAAAGAAAGACGTGGTCAGCTTCTATCTCAACTACCGGCCCAACCCCGACCCCATTGAACTGGCCCAGTTGATCCTGATGCAAAAGAAGAACCTTTACTGACCCGCAGCGCGTTGCCAAGAAGGTATAATGACAAGCGCCGTCGCCAGTTAATCGGTATTCGTCCGTGTTCGTCCGTGCAAGCCCGTGTTCGTCCGTGGCGCACCCGCCCTTTTTGCACAGGAGTCTTTCTCATGCATCTTTGTCCAGCCCATGCCCGCATGTTGGCCCTCGCCTGCGGCGCGGTCTTGCTTGCCGCCGCCGTCTTCGCCGCCGAGCCCCCGGAGCAGGAGGCTGCCTACGTGAAGAAGTTCATGGAGAATTTCCCCAAGGTCGATCCGCCTCCCGCGCTGGAGACCTATGCGTCTCCGGAACATTTCGACGCCCTCTTCATGGGTGCCAATTTGGACAAGAATCTGAAGGACGTGCAGAACGACAACGCCTTCATCGCGTGGTCGCTCTCCTACTATATGCGCGCGCTCAACGACATGCACCGCGCCACCGGCGAGACGAAGTATCTGGAGGCCAACCTGCGCTTCGTGCGCGCCGTCGCCGCCGCCACGGACGACAAACGCGGCAAGCAGTTGTTCACCGGCCGCGTGGTCAAGGCGTGGGGCTGCGACAAGTATGCCGAGCGCGGCCGCGCCGTTTTTGCGGTGCACACCGGCATCATCGCCGCGCAAATGCTCGACTTTCTGATCCTCGCCAAGGGCGCGCCCGACTTCAACAAAACCCTCGGCGACGAGCGGAACGCGCTGCTCCAGACCTGCCTTGACGCGTTGGCCGTCCACGACCGGCAATGGCGCGACGGCCCCGAACCCGGTGCGGGATACTACCTCGGCATGGACCAGGAGAACTCGCTCGAAAACAAGCCCATCCCGGCCAACCGCCAGAGCGCCATGGGCTGGGCGCTGTGGCTGGCATGGAAACACACCGGCGACACGACCCATCGTGACCGCGCGCTGGCCATCGGCCATTACATGCGCAACCGCTTCGTCCACGCGACTGACGGTGCCATCTACTGGCCCTACCAACTGGCCGACCAGCCGGTCACCGGCGAACAGCCGCGTGAGGCCATCAACGGCGAAGACAGCTCCCACGCGGGACTGACCCTTGCGCTGCCCCTGCTGCTCGCGCAGGAGGATCAGGTGTTCACCAGGGATGATTCGGTCCAATTCGCCAAGATGGTGCTCAACGGCCTTGCCCACCGCGATGACGGCATTCTATTCACCAGCATCACCGGCGGAACCTCGCCAAGTTTCTCGCACATCGGTTATCCCGTCAACTACCTTCCGCTGGCGAAGATCGAGCCCGAAATCGCCAAACGCATCATCACCTATTACCTGAGCCACCGCCCAAGCCCAAACCCGCTCGATCTCGCAGGCATCATCCGCTTCGTTCGGCAGAAATAGGCCAGAGCAACGGCATTTGGTACTGGGAGCGCCGACATCCTTGTCGGCTGTATTAAGTCCGAATGGGACGCAACCTGCCCCATCGCTTATGGCCTCAGGGAAACAGCCCCTCCACCGCGGTGTTTATCAACTCATCCTCCACCAACCGCGGGTCGTTCGGATTCGGCACGTGAAAATAGAGCGAGGCCGCGTCAGGGTCTGCAAACTCAGTAAGCACCACCTCGTGCGTTTCCGCCGACGGATACCAAGCGCCCGGCAGCCACACCCGGGCCTTGCACGACATCCCATCCGGGCGGACCGTACCGTCGGGCTGCGGTCCGGTCACCGACCCGGGGTCGAGTGTGAGCAGGCGCGGCTCACAATCGCTGCTTGCCGCGCTCTTCTTCGGGTCCAGCGTAAAAAGCTGCGGTCCGCGCATGACGGCCGCGCGGCCGGCCTGGGTGCGGCGACCCTTCACCAGCCGCCAGTCCAGGGCGAAGTCCAGCGTAAGCACATCGCCCTTCTTCCATTCCCGCGCAATGCGGCCGAGACCGCCCGGTTGGGCGGCAGTGTTCACGGCCGCATCGTTCAGGCGCACCCCGCATTTCGGCGTCCACCGTGGAACGCGGAACGCGAAGGTGAATGTGGACGGCCGGTCGGGATCGAAGCGGAACGTCACTTTGCCCGAATTCGGATAGTCCGTTTCCTGCGCCAGTTTGAGCAGGGCACCGTTGTCCAGTTTCACGCTCACCTGCGACGGCGTGTACAGGTTGGCCGTGATGCCGTCCGTGCCGCGGTAGTAAATCATGCCGGGCAGGTCCGCAATGGCCCTGCGGTAATTGCAGGGGCAGCAGTAGCTGTCCATTTCGTGGTAGACGCGCTTGGCCTCAAAAGGCGTGTAATAACGGATGCGCCGTCCGTCCGGCGACTGCGCGGCGAAGAGCGCGTTGTATATGGCGCGCTCCATCAGGTCGCCGTACACCGAATTGCCCGTGCGGCGGTACAGTTCGTCCCAGAAACGGAGCAGGTAGGCGGTGGTGCAGGTCTCGCCGAGATTCGTCGTGCCCGACTGGGTGTCGTGCCAGCACTCGTGGTCGCCGCAGGTGCCCGTCACGACCAATCCGTCGCCGTCGAGCAGAAACTGCATCACGTCCCGGCTGGGCGCCCAGAGTGCCGTCTCTTCGGGGGACGGATCGAGGCGAATCTGTGACAGGCACTTGTCGATGTATGCGTAGGCATGTCCCTCCACGCCGCCCCAGCGGCCCAGCGTGATGGGCGGATGCCAGGCGGTCAGCGGCCGGTAGTTCCGCGCCGCGTCGAGGTACTTCGCGTCGCCGGTCTGGCCGTTGAGCGCGATCATTGCCTCCTCGAAGCCTGTGTCCGGCATGTGCGGGCTGAGATCGCTGAGCTTGCGCCGCGGTTCCACCATCAGCCGCTCCAGCAGGTAGTCCGCCAGCCGCCGGGCACCCTCCAGTGAGGGCCTGTTCCCGCACGCGGCATAGTCGGACGTGAGCCCGAGCACGAGGTACGACATTTCGTGCACATCCCACAGCGCACCCACGCGGGCGTCGGGTTTCATCATGCCCATGTACCCGTCCGGCTCCTGCGTGGCCAGCAGCTCGGCCACGAGCTTGTTCTTCCGTTCCATAAGCCGCGCATCGCCGGTGTACGCCGCCAGTCGCGTCATGGCGTCGATCGTCTTTCCCAGCCCGACATACCCGCTTCCGGCCGATTTCTGCTGGAAGGGCGCGAGAAAGTCCTTCTCCAGATCGATCACGAGCAGGTTGTTGTTGACCGTCACGTCAATCCGGCGGCCCATCTCCCCGCCGACCCTGACCTGTCCCGTCTCCAAATGGCACAACGGCGTTTGCGAAGGCGCGGCGGTGGCGCAGAGCGTCATGATTCCAAGCATGGTCCAGAGCATGACAGATCCTCCTGGTTATGAACGACGGAAAAGGATGCGGGCAACCGCGCACGGCGGCAGCGACACCGCAACGTTCTTGCCGTCCGTTGCCGCGATCTTCATATCCACCTGCTCAAACACATCCTTGGCTTCGAACGAGCGGGGCTTGAGCAGCGTTGCATCACAGTCCGGTGTCTCGCTGAAGTTGGCCAGCGCCAACTCCAGTGTGTGCTCCGCGCTCATGCTCCGGTTGAGCACGGTGACGCAGACTTGGCCGCCGTCAGGGGACACGGAGGCGCACAGGTCTATGTCGTCGGGCGGTTCAGCCGTTTTCAACAGGCGGCTGCCCTGGTGCGCCGCATACAGCGCAAAGACCTGTCCCGTCGGCTCCATCGCGCAGGTGGACGGTTCCACCTTGATGGCCCCCTCGGTGACGGGCTGGAAATACCCGGCCAGCGCCAACCCCAGCGGTTCCGCCTCGCGGCAGAACATGTTGAGCATGCCCGCCGCAAACACACCGCCCACCGCATCGCCGGGACGGCCCCAATAGGCGTTCCATTCGTAGAAGGCCATGCCGAGATGTTTGCCGTTGGGGGCCGTGCGGTCGGTGAACCGCCGCAGCGACTGCATCAGCGGAAGGACATCCCGTTGCGGCACTTCAACGACGCCCTTCATGTTTACCTTTTCAGGGCTTGGAAAGTAGTAACCCGTCTGCACCAGTCCCAGCGAGTCGCCCGCCTCCGCCAGCAACGGCGCGAGCCAGTCCTTGAAATCAGTCGGATTGAGAGCCGGGGCGCAGCCGACGGGTTCCACGTTCGGGTCGGCCTGCTTCATTGCCTCGGCGAACGCGCGGCTTCGCCGCGCGCACGCCTTGGGATCCCTGTCCTTGACCAGGCTAATCCCCCAGATCTCATTGCCCACATACCAGTACTGGACGCCGTAGGGTTCGGCATGCCCCCGCCCGGCGCGGACCTTGCCCCACCGGGTCTCCGGCCCGCCGTTGCAGTATTCGACCCAGGCGGCCGCCTCTTCGGGACTGCCCTGGCCGTAGCGGAGGGTAATCGCCGGGGCGCAGTTTAGCTCATGGCAGAGCGCCATGTACTCGTCGATGCCGATCTCATGGTTGTCATAGCCGTCCGTGTCGGGCAGCAGCCCGTCCCATTGGGCCGGTCCCAGCGGCGGGCGCTGGTCCACCGGCAGCAGGCCGTCCTGCCAGACGTAATATTCGGCAAAGCATCCGCCCGGCCACCGCAGACAACCCGGTTTCAGCGTCTTGAACAGGTCCACCACGTCCCGGCGCATGCCGTGAAAGTTGTTGGCGGGCATGAGGGAAACCGCCCCAATCCAGAAAACCCCCTCCACCTTGCTGCCAATCTCCAGCCGTGCGTTCTCCTCCGTCATGGGTGCCGTGAAGGAAGTTTCCCACAACTGCCAGTCCCCGGGTTGGAGGACTGCCTCCTCCTGATACACAACGCGGGTGTTCCCGGCATCCGTGACGCGAATCCAGAGGCTGCGTCCCCTCTCCGACTTCACCCAGACCCGGAACGCATATTTCGCGTCCTTCCGGAAAGCCAGCCATGACTGCTGCTGTTCAATGCCGCCTCCACCCGCATTCCCGGCCTCCACCCGCACCGAATGTTTCCCCGCATAGGCGATCGCGTCGTCCACCGAAACCCGCCCGCCGCCGTCAATCCCGCGCCAGCGCCCAGGCAGGCCGTTTTCCACAGCGGCGAACTTGCGGTTGGCAACCATCTCGGCGCTGATTCCCTGCCAAATGGCCCGCCGCGTGTGTTCCAGATTGTGGCCGAACAGCAGCGGAGAAATGACCGGCCCCGGGTTTTGTGCGTCCAACTCCACGCGGCATTTCTCCGCGCCGGCCGCCGTGCCGCGCGGGATCGCCAAACAGGCCGCCATGGCAGTGATGACAATCAGAACTGGCATGCGTTTCATGCGCTCTCCCTGTCGGCTGTCTTGTAAGCCCGGTTTGGTTTGCCCAGAACGCGATTGTCCGCGCTTCCGCCATGATAGGGTGTCTTTGCCGTTGAAACCAAACGGTGGAGGCACCCCAAAACACATGGGAACATCCTGCCGGAACTACCCGGGCAAAAAACGTTCGCATTGCGAAAAGAAAGAGTGTATTATTAATGCAAGGTTGGCTCAGGTTTGTATTAGGGGCAAAGTGTCTTTTCTTACGGGTGTGGGAGTCAGGCATGACAAACGATGAAGCCAAGGAGCTTTATGACAGGGCGCAGGCCCTGTTCGGGGAAAATCAACATTCGGACGCGCTGGAGATCCTTGACAAACTGGATCGGGAACGGCCCAACAGCCGCCATGTAAACTACCAGCGGGCGCTTTGCCTGGCTGAATTGGGCCGCAAGGAGGAGGCGGAACAGTACGCGCAGCGGCTTGACGGCAAGATTGAAGCGGCGGCCATGGACAGGCTGCGCGAGGTGATTGGCAAGATTCACCCATCGCACATGGATACGCCTGTCCCGGCGAAGGATGTGTCCACGGCCAACGTGCTGACAGTCCAGGGGGTCTATCCGGCCTCGACGGACCAGTGCACGATCATGGCCCACATCCGATCCGGCGTCTTTCATGTGGGCGACGAACTCCTTATTGTTGCGCCGGGTAACCGGCGCTCCACGGCGCCCATTCTGCGCATCGGCACGTCTGAAACGCCCATCAAACTGGTGCGTGCGGGACAAACCGTGTCCCTGCAGTTGAAGGTGGACCCCGACCAGATTGTCGTGGGGGCGGCCCTCAGCGCCGCCGCCCACGAGGACGCCTACGCCGCCACGATGGCGGTGGACCGGGAGGAGCATCCCAAGGGGACGGCCACCCGCGAAATGACGCAGGAACTCGTTGCGATCGAGAGGTTGATGAAACACGGCGAGTACGGTGATGCGGAGCGGCTCCTGAACGCGTACCTCATGCGGCATCCGGACGGCTATTTGGCGCACCGCATGCTTGCCCAGTTGTATCTCGATGCGCCGGCCCCGCTTGGCAACGAAAAGCTTGCGGACGAGCAAATCGGCAAAGCCTACGAAAAGGGCGGGGTCAAGGACCTGGCGGTCATCCGCCTGCTGGCTGAGGCGCGCGGCCGAAACGGGAACGCGGAGCAGGGACTGGCATTTTTGGAACGCCTGGACACGCCAGGCATAGAGCCGGAGGCGCGCAGCGCCCTCGCCCAGTGGGTGTTTGACTACCGTGACCGATTCAAACTTGGCCATGTGTGGCAGTTTGCCGACGCCTACGGCGAGGTCATCTATGAGGCCTCCGACCACGACGCCGCCCTGCGCGCCTTTTCCAAGGGTGCCGTTCCGCGCGATGCGCGGTGTCGGCGCGACAGGGTGGGCGATTGGCAGCCGGTCGGCGCGGTGCTGGCCTACGAGTCGCCCGAAATTGCCAAGTTTCTCGGCATTGAGCTGGGGCAGCGCCCCAGCAAGACCTTCTTCACGCTCATCATCCTCCTGATTCTGGCAATTCTGTTCGCCATGTTCGGGCCCATGATTGTGCGCAAAACAGCCCCGCCCGTCAGTCCAACGCGAACCCATTCCGTGGAGAAACCCCGATCCTAAGCTGTGTCCTCATTGCGGGCGCCTTAAGTCTGGGTGCCCTGTCCCTTGAGCCTGCGGACACCGAAGTTCGCGCGGGCCGGTGCGCCGAATTTCGCGTCATCGGCGCCGGACAGCCGTCGGGGAACCCGTACGATCCCGATGCCGTCCTGCTGGACACGGTGTTTACCAGCCTGTCAGGGAAAACCGTCCGCGTTCCGGCTTTCTGGAAACAGGAGTTCGCCCGTGCCCTCACCGACGAGCGGGAGACACTGAAACCGACCGGTGAACCCGGCTGGCGGGTTCGTTTCACCCCATGGGAGACCGGCACGCTCCAGTGCGAGATGCTGCTGGGTCAAGACGGTGCGCCGCCGTCTCCGGCCGGTTCCGCCACGGTGGAAGTCCTCGCCGCACAATCCGCGCCGCGCGGCTACATTCGCGTCGAACCGGAAAAGAAACGCTTCTTCCAGTATGACAACGGCACCCCCATGCCGCTGCTCGGCAGCAACCTGTGCTGGCCCGGCGCGCGCGGCACCTACGACTATGATGACTGGCTGCCCGGCTTCGCGGGCGCGGGAATGAATTTTGCCCGGGTGTGGATGTGGCCGGCGGCCTTTGGCATTGAGGTCCTGCCGGGGGAGCGGCTGAACTACAACCAGCAGCAGGCATGGCGGTTGGACCATGTGATGGGCCTGGCCGCGGACCAGGGCGTGGGGGTGATGCTCTGCATCGACTACCATGGCATCTTCCAGGACGAGAAGGACATGTGGGGCGGCAACGACTACTGGCCCACCCATCCCTACAACCAGACCCAGGGCGGCCCCTGCGCCGTGCAGAACGATTTCTTCACCAACCCGGATGCGCGCAAACTTTACGAAAAGCGGCTCCGCTACCTCGTCGCCCGTTACGGCGCTTATCCGTCCCTGCTGTGCTGGGAATTCTTCAACGAGATCAACAATGTCTATTCCAAACTGAAACGGCCCGACGTGATCCAGTGGCACGGCGACATGGCGGACAGGCTGCACGGCCTGGACCCCTTCCACCATCCCGTCACCACCAGCTTTGGCGGCGTGTTTGAGGACCGGAAAATGTGGGAGCTGCCCGCGCTGGATTTCACCCAGTACCACCTCTACTGCGACGACGTTCACCGGGGTCTCGGGGTGTACATTGCCGAAACCGCGCAGCGCTTTGCCGGGCGGTACGCAAGGCCCATGGTGATCGGCGAGTTCGGGGCAACCTACAAGAATGACGGCCGCGCGCTTGATCCGAACGACTGGTGCCTGCGCCAGGGACTGTGGACCGGCCTGCTCACCGGCAGCGCCGGCACCGTCATGCCCTGGTGGTGGGAGTGCCTGCAAAGCAACCACCGCTATCCGCTATGGACCACCCTGTCCAGTTTCATCAAGGACACGGGCTTTGGCGGCGCGGCATGGCATCCCGCCGACGCCGCGACGCCACCCGAACCCATGCAGGAAAACGGGCCGCCCGCGCCGGCAGTCGGTGCGGCACCCACTGCCGGTCAGGATCTGAACCTGGGCGCCGACGCCTTCGCCATGACCGACGGCAAGACAGCCCTGCTCTACCTGGTGGACCGCCGCTACGAATTTCCGCGCGGAAGCACTGTCACCGACCCCCAGCCCTGCGGGACACCGGTCACGCTGCGCGGACTGGCCGACGGCGCGTACCAGGTGTCATGGTGCAACCCGGCTGACGGAACGCCGGTCGGTGCCGGCAGCGCCGAATGCCATGATGGCAAGTTGGAATTGGCACCGCCTTCCTTCAAGGTCGATACGGCCGCCCGGATACTTCCCGCGAAGAAATGATGACGAAACATCCGCTTGACTGGGTCTTCGCGCCGGTGGCATAGTCAAACAGGCTGGAAACCGGAGCAACGAAAATGGAATCAGCAAAGAACTTTACTGCGGTCATCAAGCAGGACGGCCCGTGGTGGATCGGGTGGATAGAAGAGATTCCCGGGGTGAACTCCCAGGGTGAGACGCGCGAAGAACTGCTCGCCAACCTGCGGTCGGCGCTTGAAGAGGCCATCGCGATGAACCGGGAAGAGGCCCTTGCCGCCGCCAACGGAGGTTACAGCGAAGAAAGCATTGCCTTGTGAAACGCCCGGCCTTTCTTGCGCACCTGAGGGCGCACGGGTGCAGGCTCATTCGTGAGGGGGCAAGGCACTCCTGGTACGAGAACCCGCTCGAGAACCGCCGCTCCTCCGTTCCGCGCCATGCCGAGATAAGCGACTTTCTCATCCTCAAGATCTGCAAGGACCTTGGCATTCCGCGCCCCTGAAGACCTTATTACCCTTGCCGCCAGGCTGTACCGTCTTGGCAATCCGCGTTGAAAACGCACGAAAGGCATGAACATGAAATCGGTTCTTCTTCTGGGATGCTGCATGGCGCTGTGCACGGCCGCGGGTGCGGCCGCGGCGGACACTCCCGCAAAGGACGCGCTGTGGCTGTATGAACCCGCCGCCCAGGGAACGCCCGCGGCCTACGACGAGGCCATGGCCGCAGCCTGCCTGCAGGGCATCATCAACCGCGATGCGCCGCGCGTGTATGTGCGCCCCGCCTATGCGCCCACGCCCGCCTATTGGCTCGACCTGTTCTCCAAGGACGGTGGCTGGCTCGCGGGCAGGGAGCACAAGCCGCTCCCGAACCTCGATGCAATGGTGGCGCTGGCGGGCGGGCACCTGAAAGGCGCGGTCATCTGGGACCCCGCAGTGCCCGCCACGATTAACGTCGCCACAACCATCGCGGGCGTGAAGGACGGCGTTGTGCTGAGCCCCGAACTGGCGGATCAGTATCTCGCCCAGTGGAAGCTTCCCGTGATCGAGGACCTGCGTGGGCGTTTCACCGGTGCCGAATCGGGCAGCAAGAAGAACGACGCGTACCGTTGGGCGCTGCGCGAATTCCTGGCCAAGGGCCTTTGCTCCAATCATCTCCTGTGTTTGTTCGAGGACGCGGCCACCTCCCGCGCGGCGGGCGGCGTGTCCTACGTGGACACGCGTGATTGGGCCGTCAAGAACCGTTCCTTCGTTTTCGACCTGTCGCCCTGGGGCGACGAGAAGCCGAAAGACGATCCCGATCAGCCCATGGGCACCGACCTCGCGACCTACCATATGATCCTGGACGAGGTGCTCAGGCAGTCCGCCGGAAAATGCATGACCGAGATGACCGGCTTCTTTGCGTTCTGGAAGTACAGCAATGTTCCCGGCTTTGCCAGCAAGCACGAGCCCGTGCCGACGGAGTGGGAGACGGTCTATCTCATCTCGCCGTACAACTGCTACCAGAACACCGTCTCCAGCGACTGCTATAACCAGTCCTTCCACAGCCAGGCCCCGTTCAAGCCGCTGAAACAGGCCCGCCCCGCCCCGGTCGGCCCCGTCGAGGACAAGACCTACCTCTGTTTCCTCATGGCCGACTACGACTCTGCCACGCCGCTCTACGACTTCCTGCCCAAACACTGGGACGACCCGAACCGCGGCAAACTGCCGCTGGCCTGGGGCGTCAATCCGGACTTGATCGAAACCTATCCCGACATCGTCACGCATCTGTACCAGACCGCAACCCCGAACGATCATTTCACCAGTGACGCAAGCTGCGCCGGGTACTTCAACCCCAACCGCATCAATCCCGATCAGCTTCCACTCTTCGTCAAGCACAACAAACAGTTCTTTGACGCCACCGACATGACCATGGCCCCCATGGTGCTCGACTGGGACCAGCCCACGCCCGCCGTCAAGGACGCCTTCACCCAGTTCGCGCCCGACGGCTTCGCCACGATAGTCATGGACATGCACAACACCGGTGGCGTCACGCCCAAGCCGCATGTGTGGAAGGGCATGCCCGTCACCGAACTGCTCAACCACACCTGCAACTACGCCAGCCCCAAACAGACCGCGGATTCCATGTTCTCAGCGATCAAAGATCGCGGCAACACGCGTCCCGGCTTCTACCTCTTCCGCATCGTATGGGTCTCCCCGACCAATGTGATCGATTCCCTCGACGTCTTTCGCAAGGAGCACCCCGACATGCCCATCAAGGTCATGGACCCCTACAGTTTCTTCGCCCTTTTCGCGAAACACTACAAGGATGCAGCGCCCTGACTCGTCCGCCGGTTATGCTATCGTAACCCTTCGTGTCTTGCCGCGCCGAAATTGAACATGCCTGTGCCGCGTTTGCAGGCGGGGAGCAGATGAATGAACTTTGGACGAGTCATGCAAAGTACCGCGATGTTTGGTGGCCTGTTTTTGTTTGCGCTGGCATCCCATGCAGTGGAGGAGAGAATCTTGAACGTGAATGACCTGAACCAACTCCGCGCAAATGACACCAAAGCCGCGGCCCAACCGACCCCGATGACCATGGCCCCGGCGCAGTGGATCTGGCTGCCCTGCGAGCGCACGCTCTGCAACACCTTTGCGCTGTTCCGCCGGGAGATCGATCTGAAGGAGGCGCCCGTGCGGGCGCTGGGCTGGGTCACGGCGGACAGCCGCTACCGCTTGAGCGTGAACGGACAGCGCGCGCAATGGGGACCGGCCCCCTGTGACCCGCGTAACCTCGATGTGGACCCCTGCGACCTGACCGCACTTTTCAAGGCGGGCAGGAACGTGGTGGGTGCCGAGGTGCTGTTCTACGGGCTGGGCGACGGCACCTGGGCCGCGGGCAAACCCGGTTTCATCTTCCACGCCGTGCTGGAGTTCAAGGACGGCCACAAAGAAGTCCTCGTTTCGGACAACTCCTGGCAGGTGCTGCTTGATCGGGCGCATCGTCCGGGCCAGTACAAGCGCTGGTACCTGCGCGCGCTGCAGGAGGAGTTCGACGCCCGGCTTCACCCGCAAGGCTGGGACACACCGGAATTCACGCCGGACAACCCATGGATGAAGGCCGCCCCCACGGAGTGCGCGTCCGACAAACCGCCGGTGTGCGGTCCCGGCGACAGCAATGACCTGGTTGACCGCGTGGACCCCGCGAAGGGCTCCCTGCGTGCGCGGCAGATTCCGCCGGTGCGTGAAGTGTCCGTTCCCGTGACGCGGCTGGCCGACGCCGGGCGGGTCGCCTGGCTGCGCGATCCCGACGACTGGTTTGAACAGCGCATGGCGAACAGCTTCACCATTGAGCGCGCCGATGTGGCCGCGGTGCGGGGCGACGGATGGGAACTGCCCGCAACGCCGGACGCGCGCCAGGGGATCTTTGCGACCTTTGAGCTTGAGGATCAGGTGGTTGGTTGGCCCTGTTTCACCATCGACGCGCCGGAAGGCACCATAGTCGAGCTGTTCCCCCAGGAGTCGCATGACCCGGTCAAGGGGCCGCTGTGGCTCGACACGCACTTCTACTCGTGGACCCGCTTCGTCTGCCGCGAGGGGCTGAACCGTTTCGAGACCTTCGACTACGAAAGTCTGCGCTGGCTGCAGTTGCATGTCCGCAACGCCAGCCGTCCGGTCACCATCAGCGACGTGGGTGTGCGGCGGCGGATGTACCCCTGGCCCAAGGAAGCGCGCATCGCCAGTGATGAGCCGCCGCTGCAGCGGCTCTTCGACGCGACCATCAACACCATCAACAACAGCGCCATAGAAACCTTTGTGGACGGCATGGGCCGCGAGCGGCAGCAGTACAGCGGCGACTGCGGCCCGCAGCTCTTTGTGGCGCGCCAGGCTTTGGGCGACACGCTCCTGCCGCGGCGCTATCTGCGCACCTTCAGTGAGGGGCAAACGCCCGAAGGCTACTTCATGGACTGCTGGCCCGCGTTCGACCGGTTGGCGCGGGTGATGCAGAAGCAGATCGACGGTGCGTATTGGGGCCCCCTGCTGGATCACGGCGTCGGTTTCAATTTCGACTGCTGGTGGCATTACCTGGACACGGGCGATCTCGACGGCATCAAGGAACCCTGGCCGCGGTTGCTGCGTTTTGCAGAATATCTGGAATCGATTCGCGGTGCGGACGGGCTGCTGCCCGTCGAGAATCTCGGCATCCCGGCGGTGTGGATTGATCACAACGCCTTCAAGAAGATCCGCCACAAGCAGTGCGCGTTCAACCTCTACGCCGCGGCGATGTTTGAGAACGCCCTCGCGCCGCTCTGCCGCGCCATGAACGACGAGGACAGGGCCGCCCATTTTGAGGGATTCGGCACCGCCCTTCTCCAGGCATCGGTGCGGCGTTTTTGGAACGCGGACAGCGGACGCTTTGAGGACAATCTTCCCTGGCAGGCCGAAGAGAAGGAAGTGCGCACCAGCGACCGTTCGCTGGCCACGTCGATTCTCTTCGACCAGTGCCCGGACAACAACACGGCCGCGGCGTTGAAGTCGCTTGTGGAGCGTCCCGCCGACATGGGGCTGTCCTATCCGGCCAACGCCTACTGGCGCTACTGGGCGCTGGCCAAAGGGGGCCGCACCGAGGTGATTGTGAAGGACTGGCGCGAACGCTGGGCCACCATGGGCTCTGTCGTCCTGAACAACACGCTCCAGGAAAACTGGGAGGCCGAGCCGGACGGCACACTGGAGTGGAGCCACTGTCCGTTGTCCCCCGTGTATGTGCTGCTGATGGACATCGCCGGCATCCGCTCCGCGGCCCCGGGCTTCGCCCGCTGCACCGTGCGCCCCCAACTGGCGGACCTCGGCAGATTGGACCTCACCGTGAACACCCCGCGCGGCCCCATCCCCTTTTCGGCCGTGCCCGAAAACGGCGGTCACCGCGTGACCGTGGCCCTACCCGCCGGTTGCGAGGGTGAGTTGCTGCTCCCCGCGACCGCCCACGTGGACCTGGAAGCCTTGGTCCCGGACCACCCGCTGGGATTGAAACGCTACCGCCTTCCCGCCGGCGCAGGCAGCACCTTTTTCGTTCCCCGGCAATAACCGTCCATGAAACCGTAGGGTGTGCGCAACGAAGTGAAGCGCACCATCATCGCGCCGCAGGCATCTATCTGACGACGCGGAACCCGATACAATTGAGTACGCCCAACGGGTTCATGTTGCCGGGGGCGCGGGTCGCGGATCGACTGTCCCAGGCACTGGCAGACCAGTGGCCGCCACGATAAGGGTGCTGATAGCCCGTTTCCGGACCGGTCGGGTTCACCATTGCCCCGCCCTGGTAGTAACTGTCCGAGTACCAGTCACCGCACCACTCGGCAACATTGCCGCACATGTCATAGGCCCCCACCGGGCTCACACTGTTCACTGTCGTCAGGCTGCTGTTGGGACTTCCGTCAAACCAGCCCACCGGCGTCGTGAGGGGTGACGCAGTCAGACCGAGGGGATTATTGATGATGTAGTTGCAGCGCGTGTTGTCCGTCAATGTGTCGCCCGTGAACCCGTAGATCCAGTGCTTTGTCCCGTCCCAGGCCGCCGCCCGTTCCCACTCCGCCTCGGTTGGGAGGCGGTAGCCGCCCGGGGTCGGTGGCGCGGAGGTCAAGGGCCAGTTCTCCGCCGTCATGTCGTAGCAGGTCGCCAGCCCCCGCATCTGGCTCAGCCAGTTGCAGAATGCCTTTGCGCCATACCAGGACACAAGCACCACCGGATGCGCCTCCATCGAATAGGCCAATCCCAGCAGGCCCGGCTGGGTCTTGGGCGAGAACAGGCCGTCCGAATACTGGATGCCGCAAATGGGTTCCGAGCAGGCAAAAATGTGCTGCACGTTTCCGCCCGCATAGAGGTTGCCCGTGCCCGTCCAGGCGGCGCCCGTTTCGGTGAGCAGATATCCCTGCGCCAGCGCCCAGTTCAGCACGTCGCAATACTGCCGGTTCGTCACCTCATACTTGCCGATCTGGTACGCATCCAGCGTCACCTGATGCTGCGGAAGTTCCTGGCCGACCCAGTTCGGATGAATCACATCCTCGCCGACGCCGCTGTTGCCCATGATGAACGTGCCCGCCGGCACGGACACCATTTCCATGGCCGGTTCCGCATTTTCCTTCAGCGTGATCCCGTCGAATGCCACCGGAGACTCGGTGAAGGCGTTGCGCACCTTGAGCCAGACGGTCTTGGGACCGTCGCCCGGTGACAGCGTCCATGACGGCGAGAACGTGTAGGGTTGCCACGACGCACCGTTGAAGTCGGGCTGTTCGCTTGCCATGTACTCGGTCGGGCTGACTGTGCAGGCGTTTTCGAGCGTCACCGTCCGGGAGGAGGTTGAGGGCGTCCCGGAATTGATGACAAACAAGGCCACTTCCAATGGGGGCACGGACATGGCAAGACGGAACCCGTATTCGTAGCCCCAGTCTATGGTGCTGGCGCCGTTGCGGCAGGCCGACCGGCAGTTGGCGTTTTCATCGTACCAACAGCCGCCCCGAAGCACACGGTTCGCGCCCGTGCCCGGTCCCGTCGGGTTCGTCATCGAACCTCCGCTGTAGTAGGTGGCCGAGTAGCAGTCGCCGCACCATTCCCATACATTCCCGCTCATGTCGTGGAGCCCCCACGCATTGGGCGCCAGCATTCCCACGGGATGCGTTGATCCGTCGGTCTTCTGATGGTTCCAGGCATAAGTGTCAATGTGCAGGCAGGGGATTTCGTCCCCCCAATAATACCTTGTTGTCGTGCCCGCGCGGCACGCGTATTCCCACTCCGCCTCCGTGGGCAGCCGGAATCCGGCGAAGGGCTGTCCCGTCGTTCTCATGTGGCCGTTCACTGCGGCCACAAAGTTCTGGACGGAGTTCCAGGTAACCCCCTCCACCGGCAGGTTGTCCGTGTTCGTGCCCGCCGGGATGCCGGCATTTCCGGCCCGGAAATACGAGGGGTTTCCGTCCATCAGCGGGGCCCACTGCCCCTGCGTGACCTCGCACTTGCCCATCCAGAATCCGTCGAGCGTCACCGTGTGCTGCGGCCCTTCATCCGGGTGCCGCTCCTGCTCCGTGTCCGGGCTGCCCATGGTGAAGGTCCCGGCCGGAATCCACACCATTTCCAGGGGAACATCACCCGGAAGCATCACCGTCACAACGTCCCCGGTCGCGGGCCCCTGCGACACAGCCACACGTACCGCGGTGCCCGGTGCAACGCTCTCACCCGCCGCGGGGACCTGGTTGACGATGTGTCCGGGAGGGACAGTGGCGCTGTACAGTTGTGCCACGGCGCCGACCGCGAGCAACGCATTGGTGATGACGGTCCCCGCCGCGGCCTGCGTCATGCCCGTGACATCCGGCACGAACACGCTCTCCGGTCCCTTTGACACGTCCAGATTCACCGCCGTGCCCGGTGCAACGCCCGCGCCGGCAATGGGATCCTGGCTGAGCACCACTCCCGAGGGCACGGTGGCGCTGTACAGTTGTGTCACGGCACCGACTGCGAGCAGCGCGGTGGTGATGGCGGTGCCCGCCGCTTCCTGCGTCATGCCAACGACATCCGGCACCAGCACGGGTTCCGGTCCCTTCGATACCTCCAGATTCACCGCCGTGCCCGGAGCAACATCCGTGCCCGCCGCAGGATTCTGGCTGAGCACCTGCCCCGCGGGTGCGATGGTGCTGTACAGTTGCGTCACGGTGCCGACCGAAAGCAGCGTGCTGGTGATGGCGGTGCCCGCCGCGGCCTGTGTCATGCCAACGACATTCGGCACGAGGACGGGCTCCGGGCCCTCGGAGATGATCAACGCCACAGCGGAACCGGGACTGACCGAGGCGCCGGACAGCGGCGATTGGCTGATGACGGAACCGGAGGCGACGGTCGAACTGTGCGCCTGCGTCATGGTGCCGGCGGTCAGCCCGGCGTCTGTAAGCGCGTTGGCCGCGGCCGCCTGGGTCATCCCCGCCACATCCGGCACGACCACGGGCTGCACGCCCCGTGAGACCACCATGTCCACGGAGGAACCGGGGCTGACAGATGTGCCGGAGGCGGGCGACTGGCTGATGATGGTACCGGAGGCCACCGTCGCGCTGTACTGCTGTGTGACGGTGCCGACGCTAAGTCCGGCACCCGCAAGTGCGGCGGTGGCCGCCGCCTGCGTCATTCCCGCCACATTCGGCACGACCACGGGCTGCACGCCCAGTGACACCACCATGTCCACCGTGGAGCCGCGGCGGGCGGATGCGCCTGAGGCGGGCGACTGGCTGATGACGGAGCCGGAGGCCACCGTCGCACTGTACTGCTGCGTGACTGCGCCCACCGTCAGGCCCGCGCCGGTGATGGCTGTTGCGGCGGCTGCCTGCGTCTGGCCCACCACGTCGGGCACCGTCTTGGAATTCGACGGGCAGCCTGCAAGGAGCACAAGAATCGCCAGCATCCCCAACGCCCATGACATTCTGCGCATCACATGTCCTCCCATACTGCACGACCCCGCACCGCATGCGCCGCGCGAATGGCCATTCTCTCCGACCCCGGGCCGGGGGAAACACCTCCCCACCGGTACCCGGCACATGCCGACATTTATTGTAAACAGGAGCCGGGCCGGGGTCAAACCGGCGGGTTTCGGGTAGATTTCGACTTCCGAAGAAGGAAGCAGATATCGCGGAATTGGCCGGGAAGATGCTCGGCGGGTATCACGCACAACCGGGGGACGGGCGCGTCGGACGGGGAATGGCAGCATATCGGCATGACGTTTACGCCCGAGGCCACGCTTAAGCGGCAGCCCTGCGGTGTGCAGTTGGAATACCGCGTGATCGTGGAAAACATCGGCGGCCAAAGCG
>CAIXUF010000749.1 GCA_903922535.1 Candidatus Hydrogenedentota bacterium | reverse complement strand
GGCCGTCGCGGGGCCGGAAATCATTACAGGCAGGGGATTTCGCTGCGAGATCAAGGCGTAGCGGGGGGCTTTCCCGAAACCCTGCGGCGTGCGTCCATGAAATGCCGGAAGGCCATGATCGGATGCTCCCATATCATGCGCGGCCCCGCATGGCGCATTACCGCGCGCATGCCGTCCCGCATCGTTTGACGGTAGCAGTGGACGGGGCAGTGGTTGCACACCGGTTTCCCCGGGCCGTACACGCAACGGTCCAGGCGCGTCATGGCGTAATCTCGCAAAGCCGCGCATTCCGCGCACAGCTTCCCCACATTGCCGTGATGATCGCGGCAGTACATGGCAACCATCATCTCCACGGTGCGTCTTTCCCGCGTGAGGCGGGGGGAGTCATGGTTGTTGGGTTGCTGCATTCTGGCCTCGGCGCGGTGTCATGGACGTTATGAACTGTATGGACGACATGTACCGCTGAAACAACAACGACCGGTGCAGCGCTATTTCGCCGCACCGGCCGATTGGCGTGTCACTTCTATTTCTTCACCATCGCCAGTGCCTCTTTGCACTTCTTTACGTGCTCGTCCTGCACCGGCGTGACCTCGATGAACGTTGCGGGCGGACCGGCGCTGGAGATTTGCGACGCGCCTTCCTGCCACATCCCGCTTGCCTCCTTCACGCGGCCCAATGCCTCCAACGCCTTACCGTTCCAGTAGCAGACTTCCGCGTCGGTGCGCTTGTAGCGCTGGCCCACACCCAGGTTGGCGGGATAGGTGAGTGCGGTCTGGAAATCGGCGAGCGCCTCTTCGTTCTTTCCCGCCTCCAAGCGTTGTTTGCCGCGTCCGACGAGTCCATCCACCCAGATGTCGCGCGGCGAGGTGACGCCCTCCCAGTTGGAGAAGCGAGCGTCGCCGAGGAAGGCGATGCAGTCGTCATAGCGCTTTTCGTCTGCATAGGCCTTGGCGAGCCACAGGCCGAGGTCGTAGCGCTTGAGCACATCCGCCGGGAGTTTCTCGGCCAGCAGGATGGCCTCGGGCCGCCTGTTGAGCGCCGTGAGCACTTCTGTGAGGTCGCGCAGCACGATCTGGTCGTTGGGCAGCGTCGCCAAGGCCTGGCGGTAGCAGGATTCGGCCTTGGCCAAGTCCTTGTCCATCTTCCAATGGTGCAGGCCGAGCAGCCGCCATGCCTGTCCAATGTTCGGATCAAGGGCCGTCGCTTTCTCCCAGCACGGGACCGCCTCGTCGGTGCGGTGCAGCCCGGCAAGGACAATGCCGAGCAGGTACTGCGCCTTGGCGTCCTTTGGGCGTTCCCTGGTTGCCCACTGGAGCACCTCCAGCGCGTGCGTGCCGTGAGGGAAGAAGTCTGTCAACGCCGCTTTCGCCGCGTTGTCGAGGCACTTTTCGGTCCGGCCTTTCTTTGCCATGGTCATATAGTAGGCCCGGCAATACCCGGGATAGGGGCCGCAATTCTTGAAGAAGTCCGTCTTGCTTTCCACACGGCCGAGCGCCTTGGCCGCATCACCGTGCATGCCCAAGTCCGCAAACAGCGCCGTCGCCTCCAACACGGCGAATCCGGCATGCTTGCCCAGCATGCCGGCGCGGCCGACGCCCTCCTCCGGCCTGCCTGCGGCCATGCCGGCGGCGAGGTCGTCGAAGACATTGGTCTGGTCGTTGGGTGCGATGCCTTCCGCGAAACGCTTCGCCTCTTTGCGCGGGGAAAGGGCCAGCGCGACGGCGGCCAGATACTGGCAGTTGTGCGGATTGTCCCCGGCAAGCTCCAACGCCTTGGCAAAGTCGGCCCTGGCCCCTTTGTAGTGATGCAGCCGCGCCTCTGCACGCCCCGCCAGATTCAGCCCGGCGGGTGAGAAGACATTGCACAGCGATGCCTTTTCACCGCAGGCGCGTGCCTCGTCAAACCGTTCCTGGCGCAGACAGGCCACGCCCAACTGGTACCATGCGTCGGTATTGCCCCCGTTTCTGTTGATCGCTTCCCGCGCGTTGGCCTCGGCGTCGGCATAACGGCCCTGCTCGTTGTCGAGCACGGCCAGGGCGCAGAGGGCCTTGACATGTTCCGGATCAACGGCAAGCACTTTCTGGTAGCCCTCGCGCGCGGCGACCGGGTTGGACTGGCTGTCCAGGAGCCAGGCTTCTTGGAAAAGCTCGTCGGCGGTCACGGCGGGTTTCTTGGTGAGGTCGGGGGGATCCACCTTGGGAATGGCCAGCGGCGTGTCGTATTCGAGCAGCGTGCCCTTTTGCCTGGACCAGACGCGCACGTGGGCGGGACCCTCGGCAACGGAGGCAATGGCCACCCGGCAGGGTGCGGCGGGTGTCAATGGGAAGCCGCTCTCCGTCAGCGCCTTTCCCTCCTGGGTTACCGTGCATACCGCATCGGGGAACAGGCCCGTTCCCAGAATGTCCAGCGTCAGCGTTCCGCCGCTGCGGGTTGCCTGAATCACGGCGTCGCGCGTGGCGAACTCGAAGCCCTGGCCCAGCCCGTGCGCCGGATACCAGCACTCCCGCCACTTCACCGTCTGCTGGGGCTGGAGCATGCCGAAATCGGCCTGGGTGAGCAGCGGTCCGCTCTGCACCTCAATGTACTGGGACGCGTCGCGTCCCACGTCGGTCAGTGACATCTGGCTTACAATGCCGAAATCGTCCTTGCCCCAGGTCCATGCCTTCTTGCCCGGCACCTTGTGGTGGTCGGCGGCGGAGACAATGCCCCGGTCACGGTCGGCGTCATAGGCGCCGAAGAAGTCAAAACCGACCTTGTAGCCAAAGACCGAGGTCATGTTCTCGTAGTTCTTGAGCCAGGTGATGTCCTTTCCCTTGAACTCGGGCCAGGTAAAGAAGCTTGTGCCCGCGTGGTCGCAGCCGAGCGTCATGGGGTAGATGAAACGCGTGCCTTTGAGGCTGGGAAAGGCGGTGTTGTTCCAGAAGTAATAGGGCTGCACGCCGTCGGTGGGGTTGATCAGGCGAATTTCCTCGTCCAGGTACGCCTTGTCCTTCCACAGGCTCAGCCGGACCTCCCAGCGCGTGCCGAAGGTCTTGTCCGTGGCGCCGACGATGAGTGTTGCCTCGCCCTTGTCGCCCATGCAGACCCGGGCCAGGGTCGGTTCCATGATGAAGACCGTGTGGCCCTGGGGGCCCACGTTCCATTCGATGCCGCCGGAAATCCACGCGCCGCGCATGGCGATGAGCGCGGGCTTGATCACGTCGTTCTTGTGGAACATCTCCTCGTTGGTGGTTTTGTCGAGCACGGAGTAAATACGCCCGCCCAGTTCGGGAATGCAGGTCACGCGAAGAAAGGGATTCTCCAAGTTCAGGGTCTTGTAGGTCCGGTCCTTTTTCACGCCCGTGAGGTAGTCCTGCCGGGTCCAGGGGTAGTAGATGGATTTCTCATACTCCTGGAACACGGGATGGATGTCCTCTTCCCATCCGTACGTGGGCAGGGTGAGCTGGTCCTCCCAGCATCGGACCCCGTCCGCTGTTGCGGGCTGTCCCGCCAGGGACATCACCCCAATCACGACCGACACGGCAATACTGTGCAGCATGGAAGGCTCCTTTCCTGCCTATTTGTGACGCTGGCCGAGCAGCCACGCAATCGTCTCGGAATCGCCGTAGGCGCTGTCCCATGAATTGTGTCCGTCCTCGGGGAATTCCGTGTACTTCACGTCGCCCCCGGCCTTTCTCACCAGCTTCACCATCTGCTGTGTCCGGAAGGGCGGCACCACATCGTCCTTTTTGCCGTGGAAGGCCCAGATGGGGACCGTGGCCAGCTTGGGTACCCGGTCCTCCACCGTTCCGAATTTGTCCACGTCCGCGTCCGGCGCGAGGTGCTTCATGTCATGCGGATCGCCGCCGCCGCAGATGGGCATGAGCGCCGCGAAAAGGTCCAACTTGTTCGGCCCCCACATCCAGGTGGCATAGCCGCCCATGGAAAGGCCGGTCATGGTGATGCGCGCCGGGTCGATCCGGTAGTCCTTTCGCGTCGCCTCCATCATCTTTTCGATGTTGTCAAACGTGACGTCCCAGAACTTGTCGGCGGGGCACTGTGGCATGAGTACCAGACAGGGGAAACGCTCCGGATTCTTGCGGATGGCGTGGCCGATGCCCACGTCCGACTGTATCAGCCCGTCGCTGCCGCGCTCGCCGGCGCCGTGCAGAAAGAGCACCAGCGGCCATTCCTTCGCCGCGTCGTAGCCGCGCGGCACATAGAGCACATAGCGCACGGTTGCGCCGTCCTTGGTCAGTGTCTTGTCGATGAAACCTGTGGCGGGCGGGTTGTTCATGGCGGCGTCCTCGGCGCTGACGATCGTTCCGAACAGACCGAGCGCGACTATGAGTGCGGTTTGGGACAAATGCACGGCGCATACCTCCGGTTGCGGGCGAACCCGGACACTACGATACGGGGAAAGGGCTGCGACATTCCAGTGACGGGCGGTGACGGCAGAAGGCTTGACTTTTCGCACGACCGCCTCTAGGATCAGCCCCTGAGATCTTCCTGCTTCAAGCAGACCGGCAAACGAGCCGCCACGGACGCGCGTGTTTCGCGAAGAAAGAGGGCAAACATGAATTTCAAGGAAGATGTTGATGGGGTCCGCGCAATGATGTGGCCATCCTTTCGACTGGCCACGCTGCCGCTGTTTCTTGTGGCCGCACTCGCGGCAGGCACCGCCCTTGCTCAAGAGGACCCGCGGAGTACCACCGGCCCCACACCACCGCCGGGAGTAGTCTCCACGCCGCTCGGCAAATCGGATACGGGGATCATGATCGCCAACGTGCCCTCCTACGAATGGAGGCACGGCTGCGGGCCGACCGCCTTGGGCATGATGGTCGGCTTTTGGGATGTGAACGGATTCGACGACCTGATCCCGGGCTCGGCCTCCACCCAAACCGTCGCGGTCATCCAGGCGATCGCCTCCGGCGGCGACTTCCCTTCGCCTTATCCGGCTGGCAGCGAGCAGCACTTCGAGGACTACGCTCGACCGAAGGACGACGAGGCGCTGCTGCTGCAGGACGACGTCGCCCAGCAACAGCGCGCGCCCCACACGGACAACTGCATCGCCGATTTCATGAGAACATCCCGTTACTCGGCCAACAACTTCTACGGTTCGAGCGGGGCGGGAGACGTTATTCGTGCCTTCACCGGGTATGTGGCGCTCCGCTCGACCAAGTACGTGCCCACGGCCCAGTCTTATTCCTTCGGCTCCACGCTGACCTTTGACGTGCTGAAGCAGGAAATCCTCGCGGGGCGGCCCATGGTCTTTCTCGTCGATTCGACCGGTGACGGGAAGACAGATCACTTCGTTACCGTCATCGGCTACGATGAAGGTCCCCCGCAGAGCTATATCTATTACGACACTTGGAAAGTGCATCTCGGGCAGCCCCAAGAGGCTCAATTTCGCGCTATGTCCAGCGCCTATCAGTGGGGGGTGTGGGGCGGGTGGTCGTTCAACCTTGCCGTGGAAACTACGCCCCCGACGGGTACGATCGTCATCAACGGCAACCGGAGTACCACCAACACCCCAAATGTCACGCTGACGCTGACTTGGTCGGACGGCACCGGCTCGGGCGTGTCGCGCATGCGCTTCAGCGACGACGGGGCGCATTGGCCCTCACCCTGGGAAGCCTTGATGGCCACGAAGGCGTACACGCTGCCATCCGGCGACGGGTACAAGACGGTGTCAGTCCAGTACCTCGACAAGGCGAACAACCACTCAGCCGTGTTCAAAGACTACATCCGGCTGGACACGACACCACCCGCGGGCGGCATCGTCATCAATCGCGGCGATGCGGCCACGATCAGCCAGTCGGTCACGCTGGGCTTGACCTGGGCCGACACAGGTGCAGGGGTGACGCGGATGCGCTTCAGCGATGACGGCGCGCACTGGACCCCCTGGGAGTCGCTGGCGGCCATCCGTGCCCACACGCTGCCGCTGGCGGTACCGGGCAACCAGACAGTGTGCGCCCAGTACCTCGACGGTGCAGGCAACTACTCTACAGTGTACAAGGACTACATCAAGTTGGTAGTTCCGACCCCTGGCAAAACAGAGACGGTGATGCTGCCTGGTAACGTGCCATTGGTAATGGTGTGGATACCGGGTGGGACCTTCCTGATGGGCCCTTATCCGGGCGAGCAGGACAGCAACGGGTGGGAAGACCCGCAGCATTCCGTGACGCTGGGCGGGTTCTGGATGGGCAAGTATGCCCTGACCAAGCGGCAATGGACGGCGGTGATGGGCACCGCGCCATGGACAGGACAATCCTGCGTGCTTGCGGATTTGGACAGCCCGGCGGTGTATGTGTCTTGGAGCGATGCGCAGTCGTTCTTGACAACGGTGAACAGTTACACGGGCAAGACCTTTCGTCTTCCCTCCGAGGCGCAGCGGGAATATGCGTGCCGCGGCGGCACGACGTCGCGGTTCTACTGGGGCGACGACCCAGGCTACACGGCCATTGGGAATTACGCCTGGTACTGGAATTACTCAACCGAGGAGTACGCGCATGTGGTGGGCCAGAAGTTGCCGAATGCCTTTGGCCTGTACGACACGAGCGGCAATGTGTGGGAGTGGTGCGAGGATGACTGGCACGGCAACTACACGGGCGCGCCGACGGGAGGCCAGGCATGGGTGGATAGTCCTCGGGGTTCTTACCGGCTGCTTCGCGGCGGTTCGTGGGACGACTACTTCTACCCCTGCCGTTCGGCTGCCCGCAGCTTCCTCACCCCGGGCGGTACGTACAGCAACGGCGGCTTCCGTGTTTCGCGGACTCCATAGCACTATTGACCGTTACACTGTGACCCTGTGCGCTGTTTCTCTTTACACTTGTCACGCGCATTGCGCACGACCGAGTTTTGGACTTCATGACGAAACAAGACGAACTGCCGATCATCCGGCGGATGTATGACCTGGTGCTGTGCTATGTGCCGGGCCTGTACAAGCTGCCCCGTGGTTATAACCTCGCACTGGGCGACCGGATACAGGCGGGTCTGCTTCATGTTTTGGAGACGCAGATCCGCGCCAAGTACCGGAAGGACAAACGCCCCGTTCTGGAGAAGACAGAGTTCAAGAAACTGTATGGCGCGTCCAAGGTCACAAATTGTGACTTCAAGATGGCATCGTGGACATGGAGACATTGCTTGACATGACAGAGATACACGAACTGATTCCCGTGGGGCGCATCGCGGAACGCATCCTGCTCATCCGCGGAGAGAAGGTAATTCTGGATGCGGACCTGGCCGCCTTCTACGGCGTGACCACCAAGGCCCTCAACCAGGCGGTAAAACGAAACCGCGAACGCTTTCCGGAAGATTTCATGTTCCAACTTACCCCGGCGGAAAAGATCGAGGTGGTCACAATCTGTGACCACCTTGCCGGTTTGAAATTCTCCCCGCATCCGCCCCATGCCTTTACCGAGCACGGCGCGATCATGGCGGCCAGCATTCTCAACTCCCGGCGT
>CAIXUF010000748.1 GCA_903922535.1 Candidatus Hydrogenedentota bacterium | reverse complement strand
CCCCTCTTTGACTATCTCTACCACGAGTACCTGACCATGCTCGACGCCTTCGAGGCCCGGGACCCGGTGACCGCCCGGTGGTGCGCCGGACTGGCCGCCGTGCTGGGCCATATCTCGGGGCCGTTATACAATGGCGACCCCAGCAGCAAGGTTTTTCAGGATGCCCAAAGCGGCGGGGCGTGGGCCATAACCCGCCAGGCGCATGCGGCCTGCAACACCTATGCGCGGCGGCACCTGATCTTTGGCCGCGTGCTGCCCGCGCCCGGCGTGGAGTTTCCCGAAATGCGCCAGCGCAAGCAGACTATGACGCTTTACCAGCAGGCCGGCGTCACTGCGGACTTCGTCACGCCCCAAGTGGTGCAAAGCGCGCATCTCTCGCCGGAGGGCGGTGTCGGGCTGTGCTTTGTCAATGTCGCCGATGCCGGGTAGGGGCCGAGCTTGCGCCCGACGCCCCCCACGGACCCGTACGTGACCAATTCAGTCATACGGTTCGTCAGCGATGGCCCGGACGGGCCAAAGACCTTGCAAGTGCGGTCCACCCACAAGGCGACATGACTGTTGCTGCCCTCATCAAAACACATGGACGATGCGCGGCAGGGGCAGCCCGAGTGTCTGCTCCACCTCCGCCGTAAATCGCTCCCAACTCATCCGGTTCATCGAATTCCTCCTCCCGAGCCACTTCTTCCACATCACTCGTGTGTGTTTGTAGGCTACCTCCAGCATCTTAAAGTTGCCCCGCACTCCGTAGTACTGATAGTGCCCGCGAAGTTTGGCGCTTAACCTCCGATGCTGGTCAGCCAGTGGCTCGTGCCTATGCCCTTGGCACCATTCCCTGATCCCGCTCATGAAGCGGCTCAGCCGCTTGCCCTGGGTCTTGCGTTTGATGGTCCACCCGCCACTAAGCGTTTTCGCCCAGTAATGCGTGAACCCCAGAAAGGCAAAGCTACCCGGCCCTTTCCCGTGCTTTCCAAACGGTCGGCTGAACTGCACCAGCCGGCTTTTCTCCGGGTGGATGCTCAGCCCGTACCGCTCGAACCGCTTGGGCAGGACGTTAAAGACCCGCTCTGCCTCCCCTTTGACGCTGAACCCCATGACGAAGTCATCCGCATAGCGCACCAGAAAGCAGTTCCCTTTCATCCGCGGTCGGACTTCATTTTGGAACCACTCATCCAGCACTTCGTGCAGGAAGATGTTCGCCAGCACCGGTGATATCGGCGCCCCTTGCGGCGTCCCCAGTTCCTGATTCATCACCTGTCCCGCCTCCAGCACGCCCACGTGCAGCCACATCCCGATCAGTCTCAGGATCGCGCCGTCGTTCATGCGTTTCTGGAGTATCGTGCGCAGTTGTGCCCAGGAAATGGTGTCGAAGAACTTCCGAATGTCGGCATCAATAATCCAGTTGATGCCCAGCTTTTGACACTGCTGCCGCAGTTCAATAATCGCGGTGTGCGCGCTGAAATGACGCCGAAAACCACACGAGAACCCGCAGAAGTGCGGCTCGTAGATGGCCTCCAGTATCATCGCCACGGCCCGCTGCACGATCTTGTCCTCCAGCACCAGAATGGCCAGCGGTCGCTGGCCGCCGTCCCCCTTGGGTATCCAGACCCGTCTCGCCGGTTGTGCCCGGTATTCCCCGAGCACCATGCGCCGATGCAGGTCCTTGATGCGTTCCCCCAGGTTGACGCCGTATTCGGCGACCGTGACCTCATCGATCCCTGCCGCCGCGTCTTTGCGTAGTTGGTGAAAGGCTTCCGTTAGGAAGTCTTCATCCATCAAATGCGCCAGGGTGGTAAACACCCGGGCCGGATTTTGTTCTGACTGTTTCGCAATCTGCGCCAGTTTCGTTGAGACAGTTGGCGAGCTCATCGTCTCTCCTGCCTTTCCTTGGCACAGACGTCATGCCCGGCATTGCCTTCCCGCGCTCCTGCGAGCGTTATCGTGGGTCCCTTGGGCCTCAGTTCCCCACGCGTCCGGACAGGAGTTATCCCCTGCCCCGCGGTACTGTGCGTTGCTACGACTGCCTTCGTCCTTCCCGGTCGGTCCGCTTTTAGCTCCCTTCCGGTACCTTGGTTAGACGCGCAATGCTTCGTGTCCCTCCCGACTTGCGCCGGGTTTGGCTCGCCTGCTGGCCGCGTCGGCCACCAGACGCCAGGGTGTTGTTTGTGCCGGTCACCCTTGTTCCGGCGATTACTCCCAAGGAGACGGGAGGCTCTCCCGAGTTCCCGGATTACCCTTGTGCCCACATGCCCCGCTCTCAGACCCCGGTGGTGTCCTGCCCGCTTGCCTTGGCGCGAGCAGAACTGCGGCCTTCCAGACGCGTCATTCTGTCGGCTTTGGGTTCGGTTACCCGAACTTATTGGTCCACCATTATACATTTTTCGGAGTTCAATCACGCGGCCTGTGTTCTCGCCTTCCCTCGGCTTCGGACACCGCTTCTCAGCGGTCGCCCTTCGGTTCGGCTGCCGACCGGGTGGCTAGCCTTTGGTCGGGTGGGACTTGAGTCGGCCTCTCACCCACTGGGTAACTTTGACATGTTTCAAGAGGTGTCTCCTCTCTTCTCACGTCCCGAGTTTATCTCGGCGCGAGACGCGGGGCGGTTATCATGAACTCGTTTGCCTTCCCTACTAATCAGTTGCCCGAGCCGCGAACGCTGGCTTTATCTGGAATTGGTGCAGGGGTGTTTGTCGTTTCCTGCAAACGCTGCGGCACAAAACATCCCTTAAATAACTTCCCGCGTGTGCGGGATGAGCAGGCTCTGGCTATAAATTGCAGTGTGCATGCCAGAGCCTGTTTCTTTTGCCTGTTTTTGTCCCTTTTCGGTGGACTCAAACGTATATATAGTGGCGTGGTGTTGATTGAACAATGAGAGGGAGTCTGACCAAGCGAATAGCCAGCGGCTTGCGATTGCTTGCCGCCTTGCATGTCTTGTGGCTGACGGCGGGGG
>CAIXUF010000747.1 GCA_903922535.1 Candidatus Hydrogenedentota bacterium | reverse complement strand
CCCGCATCCGCTCGCAAGACCTCCAGTTCCCTATGGCCCGACGCCGGTCCCCCGCTGGCTGTCTCCCCCATCATGGAACCCTCCAAATGGAAATCTCCGATTCCTCCCACGCCGCCCCCAAAAGTCTATTGCTACAAAGTCAAACCCACCCCTTTTAACAGACGCTCCAAAGGCGGATAGTTGCGCCTCCCTCAGAACAGGTCGACTGATTGGGTCCGTACCTCTGCACACTCCTTGGTAGCTCGCGCCTCACTCACTCAATGCTTAGGTCGTGCATTCCCGCTTCGGGCAGGGTTCTTTCAGTGTCCACGCCGGTGACGGCATTGAAGATGCGCAGTTCGTCCGCTTCGGTGGTCTGCACCTTGACGTGCCAACCATCACCTTGTTTCGTGATATCGAGTACGTCGGTCGTATTGTTCTTGGGCATGATCGCCAGGCCGTCGTCGCAGTGAATGGTTTCGAGCGCGCCGCGGCGCGCGGTGACGAAGAAACTGGACGGGCCGAATTTGAAGACCGCATCGTGGGATTCGTCCGTATTCTTCCAGTCCACGTTAAGCAGGTAGATGGTGCGGCGGGCGTCCTTGTCCCAAACAGTGAACCCAATGTGACTGTCGGGGTAGATCCATCCCCGGCCCTTCTCCAACTGGGCGGCATTGGCCTCGATCGCGGCCTCGACCACCGTGCCGATGTAATCGTCCGCGATGGCTTTATCGACGGGATACAAGGACTGCGGGAAATAGATCACCTTGCCCGTGCCCAGACTGACCACCATCTTCTTTGTGAAGTCGCGGTATACTTCGCCCAACAATTGCCGGATCACCCGGTCATCTTTTGGAAGAACCGGCGGTTTGTCCGGAGCCAGTTCGGCGTTGAGATGGGCGGCGGTCAGGATCAGCGTGCCGCCCTGCTTCACGAACTCAACCAGCCGCGTAAAATCGTCCGCGTCGTAGCTGTTCCAGCCGAGGAAGATGATGAGCTTGTAGCGGTTGAGCACGGACTGGTCGGCCTCGATGGGCATCAAATCCACAGGGCCGTAGGTCGTCGAACTGAACCAGCCATCGGGACCACTGGCATCAATCTTGTCCTGAGGATAGAATATTTCGAGAAGATCGAAGCTTTCACAGGCCTTGTTGAAGGCCCATTTGTCGCTTTTCTGCGACCAGACAGGCCCGCGGCCGAAGGACTTCCATCCGTCGTTTCGCCCTTGTATGACGGCGATGCCGGTGGTAAGACCGCCCCGGCGTTCGTGGGTCTCGATGAAATCGAGCATCTTGTGCTGTGCTGCGGCGTGGGCTTTGCCGGACTCGCTGAAACGGTCGTTGACATACTCGTCCAGCCAAAGCCCGTCCTCGGTGTTCATGTGCGACGAGCCGTGCATGTAGGCCACAGCCAGCGACAGGTAATGGCGAAGCGCGTGTTTGGGGTCGGTGAAGGGACCGGAGCCCCACTGCATGGCGTGCAGCGAGCCGTATTCTTCCTTGTGATAGGCACGGGAAGCGCCGCGCAGGCTGGACAGGATCGTTTCTTCCGGGCCGTACATCTGTTCGGCGCCGAGCCAGTCGTAGCCCGCCTGATAGAAGTAGCGGAACAGCGCCGAGGGGCCGGTGTGGCGCGTGCTTTCGCCCTTGGAACTCCGAACATTCTCAACGAAGCGCCGCGCGCCGTCGGCCATGTCGGTGACGGCCTGCGGGTCGTGGTGAATGAACACACCGTGGTCGGTGTAGATGGGGCGGTGCTTGGCGAAGATGCCGCCAAAGGGCCGGGTGCGCGCGGCCATGTCGGAGAAGAATCCCTTGTACAGGAAGTGCTGCCAGTAGTAATAGCCGCCGTCATTCTCATGGGCCTGCTTGCCCTGGAAGAAAGACGAGTCAAGTACCTTCAATGTCGGGTTGATGTCTTTCCCGGCCAGTGTGCGGCCCTCCACCTGCCACGCGTAGGGCGTTTGGAGATCCCCCAACAGGTCAAGGTAATTTCCCAGCAGTTCTTCGGGCTGTTTGCGGACTCCGCTCCATTGGTAGGACGGCCGGAACTGGAAGAAGTTGCCCATGCGCTGGCCGACGTACCACTTGAGGTATTCGGCGAAGTGCGGGTCGTTCGTGTCCACATAGATGTCGTCACCGACGGACAGGCAGACACCGTCGTCGGCCTTCTCGATGATCTGGCCCAGAGGCACCGTTTCCTCGCGGGTGCCGTCAGAAACGGTGACACTGGCCTGCGTGTCCGGTTCGACTGCATGCATCCTGAGAACATGCAGCCCCACGTCAGGGAAACTGTACTGGTCGCTTTCCGGCGAAATGCAGGCAGCCACCTTGAGGGACAGCGTCATGTTGGGTTTGTTCGTCTCCACGAGCACGCCGAAATCGCGGCCTGTGGCAATGTAGCGCGGCGAATGGATGACTTCGAAATCGCGCGCCGACGTCTCGACCAGTTCGACAGACCGGACCTCATAGGGGAAACTGGCGGCAACGGGGTCGCGCTGGAGCGTCAAGCGCAACGCGCCAGTACCGGCCAAGTCATTGGGCAGCGGGATGAAAAAGTCGGCCACGCACGAGGCCCGGTCAAATACCGCCTTTTCAAAAAGCGTCTTGCCCCCGAAGGAAAGGTTCCACACGGGCCAGTTGCGCGTGGCTAGATTGCAGCCGACCCAGTAGTTGAACGTGTCGGCGCGTTCCTGCTCCTTTTCGTAGGGCATTTGCACGGCCATCTTGCCCTGTGGAGTCAGCCGCGGTGCTTCCACCCAGCACTCGCCGCTGAACCGTTGGCCGCCCACAATAACCACCGCCGCGGCCACATTATCGGGCAGGGTGAAGGTCTGCGTGATTTCGGTGAAACCGCCGCTGCCACTGGGGATAGGCATGAACAGCAGGGCGTCGGGCGTGTCATAGACATCGTTCTTGTCGCGGCCCTCCTTGTTGAAGAACAGTTCTATCTGAATGCCGAAATCGGCCGGGGCAGCCACGGAAAAGTTCTTGCGCTTGACCTTGGCAGTGACCAGCAGCGGGCCGGCGGCCAATGGGTCGCCGCCGACGCGGCGGT
>CAIXUF010000746.1 GCA_903922535.1 Candidatus Hydrogenedentota bacterium | reverse complement strand
TGTCAAGGCCGACTTCTCCAATTCGGTGACCACCTTCTTTGAACTCTACGATCACAGTCTTTGGGGAGAGGATTTCAGGTCGAGCTATCTGACCGGTGTGGATGGACGGGGCGATCCTGTCAAAAACTTCCTGGTCTTCAACCAGGCGTATGTAGAGGCGTCCAACCTTTTCGGCGAGCCGCTGAGACTGCGCATCGGCCGCCAGGCGCTGAAGTTCGACGGGGGCTGGCTGGTCACGGACCTGCTGAGCCCGTCCCAGTTCCTGTCGTTCGACGGCGTGCGCCTGACCTGGACTCCGACCAAGGAGGTCACGGTGGATGCGTTCGACATGAAGCTTCACGAGAACACAACCGGGGATGAGGACGCCGATTTCTACGGCCTGCATGCCACGTACACCGGCATCCCGGCGTTGACCGTCGAGGGCTATTACTATTTTCTGCGTGACGCGAGCCATGTGGAAACGACGAAGTTGGATTCGGTTGGTGAGTGGGCGGAGGGCAAGTTGGGCCTCGACCAGTACGGCGCGACCGAAGTGCACACGATCGGTACGCACCTCTGGGGAAAAGAGTCGGGCTTTGACTATGACCTGAACTTCGCCTATCAGTTCGGACAGGCCGCCCATGTCGGCTCCTACTTTGTGGCCGCGCCGCTGCCCTACGGCGACCAGAACGCCGACTACGACACCTTTGGCGGGGCGCTGACCGTGGGCTACACCTTCCAGGAGCTGAAGTTCCAGCCGCGCCTGTTCGCCATGGGCGTGTTCTTTAACGGCTAGGACAACACGGACATCTCGTTCTGCGACTGGCTGAACCCGTTCTACCGGCCAAAGGCCAGTGTGTCGTTCAACCGTCTGTTCTCTGATTCGAACTATGCGGCAACGCTCAACGACAACGGCAGCATGTCCAACTTTGCGCAGGCCACGATCGGCCTTGAAGCGCAGCTTACCGACTGCATTCGCGTCCATGTCCATGCTGCCCAGGACTGGGCGGTTGATGCGTTCAATCCGCCGCCCTACTGGGATTTCGGCGGCGTGCGCGTACCCAAGTTCCCGAACCTGTCCTTTGTCACCGACAAGGGCAGCAATGACCTGGGCTGGGAAATCACGGGCTGGCTGAAGTACAACTACTCGGCCGACCTTTCGTTCCTGCTCTACGGCAACTACCTGTTCACGGGCGACGCGCTCCGGCAGGGTTCCTACGTGCAGGGGTACGGCACCATGTTCAACGGCGGCACCGACGTCAAGTGCAACGCCGGATACGTCTTCTGGATGACGACCATAAAGTTCTAGGCGCCAATGCCGCAAATGGCTTTGCGGCGGACGCTTTGTGTAAGATTGGGGCCGCCTTGGCAGCATGCCGGGGCGGCCCTTCCGTGTCTGTGACCATCCGTGCGGTCTTATGCGGTGGACGGAATGGACTGGATGGACCCTGTGGACGACATGGACAGATATTTGGAGCAGGAACCCGCCCTTGAGAACGACATCAAGGGATGGGCATACCGGGAGAATTCTTGAACATGCACCGCGAATGCACCCTTGCCGGATCTTGGAGATTCGCCCTGATTGCAGTCCTGCTGGCGGCACCGATCGCGACGTTTGCCGCCGCCGCGGCAGATACGCCCCAGGCGGAACCGCCCAAACCGGCAGCCCCGGCCGCAAAGGAGGCCGCGCCGGCAGACAAGCCGGCCGTGGGCAAGGAAGACCTCGCGCTCAAGAGCCGGGGCGCGACGGTAAAGGTGGACAGTGAACAGGAACCAGGCTGCGCCGAGAAGCTGATTGACGGCATCATCGCCACCGAGAAGGATTTCAGCAACTGCTGGGCGGCTTCTTTGGAGAAGGGTCACGCGCACTGGATTGAGGTGTACCTGCCCAAGGCCGAGGTGGTGGACCGGGTCTTGATCCATTTTGCGGACCCGGCGGTGCATCCGGTCTGGTTTGAGGGTTTTGTGATGCCCGAAGGCGCGGACAAGTGGGAGGAAGTGTTCGGTATCGTGGGCTACAAGGACCCGCATTCTTTCGAGGGAGTAATACAGCCGCAGCCCGTCACGGGATTCCGCATGCTCATCTACGAATCGGCCAGCGACACCACGCCGAACGCCACGCAGGTCAGCGAGATTGAGTTGATTCCACCGAAGAAGTAACAGACCATTTCGGTGGCTTCACCAAAATGGTCGGGAACAGGCAAGTCTCCCTGTTCGTCTTGCGGATCATTTCGTTGACGTCACGGAAATGATATCGTGAGCAGCAAAGATTGGATTCCGGATTCGATTCCCACATTTGCCCCGTCCCCGGGTTCCGCAGGGGAAGCAGGACGTAATTCCAACCGGGTTCGCAATCCGTTCCTTCAAAATGACAGCCACTCCACGCCCGCTCCATTGACGCGGAATTTGCGCGCGCGGATGTTGGATCCGCCGCCTTCTTCGTAATAGACGATCATGACGGAGCCGTCCTTGAGCGTGACCATGCTGGGATAAGCACCGATGAAATTGTCCACAAGGATGGGCGCGCACCAGGTCTTGCATTCATCGGTTGAAACGCAGAGATAGGTGCCGTTCTTGGCATGCCAGCGGAAGGCGCAGAGGATGGCCCCGCTCGGGGCGCGGTGGAGGTAGGGACAGTGTCCGGCGAAGCCCATGTCTTCACTGGTGGACCAGGTCGCTCCGTTGTCGGCGGACAGGGAGAAACGCATGGAGTCGTGGGGGCTGCGCTGGGCGGCGTAGAGGCGGCCGTCGTTCAGGCGGATGATGTCGGTTTCGGCGTCCAGACGCGCGCCGCCGTTGGGGATGTTGACCACAGTGGACCATGTCTTCCCGCCGTCCTTGGACGTGGTGCTTGCGCCAAAGCCGTCTCCCCCCTTTTCGGCATAGAGGCCCAGTATGAGCGTGCCGTCGGGCAGTTCGCGGATGGGCGAACTGCAATAGTAGTCCTCGTTGCAGATGGACCGCGCGGCGGACCATGTCTTCCCCGCATCGCCGGATTCAACGAGCCAGGACCCGAGTCCCACGTAGCCTTTGCCGTCGGGGCCGGGTTTGAGCGAGAAGAAGTTGCAGAGGATGCGGCCGTCGGAAAGCTGGACCACGGAGGGATCGCGATCATCGTTTGGGCCGTCGTAAACCACGAAGGGCGCGGACCAAGTCTTGCCTTCATCCTCGGAGAAGACGCCGCTGACACGGCCGCCGTTGGGCTTGTCCGCTGTCGGCAGCGAGACATGCGTCCATCCGTCGTAGAACACGCTCAGCAGACGGCCGTCTTTGAGCCGACAGACGTCGGGAAAGGCCTCATAGGCGCCGTTGCCGCCGTCCTTGCAGACGTAGACGAAATCCTTGCCTTCCGCCAAGGGGTCCTGGGCCCGTGCGGCACAGGCCATACCCGCCAGCATCATGACCGCAAGTGTTGTTCTAAGCATGACGGACTATCCTTTATGGTTGAGCGCGTTGAGCCGCGCCAGCACCGCCTCCGCGTCGGCCATAATGCCGTCGATAATCTCGCGGATGGTGCCGATTTCGTGGATGCGGCCGACGACCTGGCCACAGGCGATGGTGCCGCGGTTGATGTCGCCGCTGAAGTAGGCCTCGCGGCCCACACTGCCGGCGATGACGGGCAGCAGATCCTGAAGCGTGGCGCCTTCGGCCTCCATGCGCTGGACCGTCTGAGCCGCCTCATTTTTCATGATGCGCGCGGCGTTGC
>CAIXUF010000745.1 GCA_903922535.1 Candidatus Hydrogenedentota bacterium | reverse complement strand
GTTTGATTGTCTCCTCTCTTTTGTTTGCGGGCTTCTATGCGCCGCCCGTCGGTATCTGGTTGCTCCTGCTGGCGATTGCTTCGGCAGGCCAGCTCGAATTTTACCACATGGTGAATGCCGGCGGCATTCCCGTGTTTCGCATCGTCGGACTCCTGAGCGGAGCGGCGCTGATCTCCGCCACTTTCTGGACCACGGGGCCGGATGTGTCTCATGTGGCGCGCGCCTACGAGTGGCAGACTTTAGTCTTGTTGATCAGCTTGATTGCCGTGTGCGTCCGGCAGTTCCCGCAGAAGAACAACGACAAACCACTGGCAACGATTGGATGCACGCTTCTGGGAATTTGGTACGTGCCGTTTCTCTTTAATTACATCACTCGCCTCGTCTTTGCCTGGGATGGCGTCACCAGTGGACCGACGGTCGGTCCCACGGGTTTTCTCCTGGCCATGTACTTGATCGTGGTCGTCAAGGTCACTGATATCGGCGCCTTCTTCACCGGCAAAGCGATTGGCCGGCACAAGCTGTTCCCCCGCATATCGCCGGCCAAGACGTGGGAAGGTTTCTTTGGCGGTGTTGCCGTGGCCGTTGTCGGAAGCCTGGTTTTCTGTCACGCGGTTCACTACCATTTTGGCAACGTGGTCCTGGCGCCGCATGATGCGGTGTTCATGGGCGTGATTCTGGCGCTGGCGGCTGTGGCGGGCGATTTGTTCGAATCGTTGCTCAAGCGGGCGACGGGAATGAAGGATTCCAGCGCCGTGGTGCCTGGCATGGGGGGCGTATTGGATGTCATTGACAGCCTGCTGTTCGGCGCTCCGGTGCTCTATTACTACGTGCGGTTCATGCTGTCATGAAGAAGATCGTCATCCTTGGCAGTACGGGCTCCATTGGTGAGAGTGCACTCCGGGTGGTGGAGGCCCTGCCTTCACGTTTCCAAGTCGTGGGGCTGGCGGCCAACCGCAGCCACAAACGGGTGCTTCAACAGGCGAGCCAGTTCCATGTGCGTCATGTCGCGGTGGCAGACTCGTCGATGGCCCGGCTGTGCGCCGCGGAGGCGCCCGCGGAAGTCCACGTGCATGAGGGAGAATCCGGCGTGGAGACCGTGGCGGCCCTTGACGGGGCGGACCTTGTTCTTTGCGCGCTGGTCGGCATGGCCGGCCTCAAGCCGGTCATGGCCGCGCTTAACAAGGGCAAGGACGTGGCGCTCGCCACCAAAGAGGTGCTCGTCGCCGCCGGTGCGATTGTCACGGAACTGGCGGCACGGAAAGGCTGCCGGATTTTGCCGGTGGACAGTGAGCACAGCGCGGTTTTTCAATGCCTCTCCGCGGGCCCTCAGCCTTCCCGGATCCGGAGGATCCTGTTGACGGCATCCGGCGGGCCCTTTGCGCTCAAGCCGGATGTTGATTTCGATAAAGTGACGGTGGCCGAGGCGTTACGGCATCCCCGCTGGAACATGGGAAAGAAGGTGACGGTGGATTCTGCCACCTTGATGAACAAGGGGCTGGAGATCATGGAAGCCCACTGGCTGTTCGGCGTGCCGGTGGAGAAGATTGATGTTGTGGTGCATCCGGAGAGCATCGTACATTCCATGGTGGAATTCGTGGACGGCAGTGTGCTGGCGCAGTTGAGCCCACCTGACATGCGGTTTGCCATCCAATATGCGTTGACCTATCCCGAACGCGTTGATGGCGGCCTGCCCTTGCTGGATCTGGCGAAAGCGGGCCCGCTTCATTTCAAGGAGCCGGACGAATGCCGGTTTCCCTGCCTGCGCCTGGCCCGCGAGGCCGC
>CAIXUF010000744.1 GCA_903922535.1 Candidatus Hydrogenedentota bacterium | reverse complement strand
GTCGAGGGCGCTCTTCGCGATGAAGGCCGATGGCAGCGAAATCCGGCCTCTCACGAACACTATCATCTTCGACAACGAGCCGGAGGTGATGGCCGACGGCCGCATCTTGTTCATCCGTTCCGACAACTTCTTTGACCGCGGCAAGGTCGAAACGCTGCTGCACGCCATCTTCCCCGACGGCACCCGGGGCCAAACCGAGTTTGGCCTGGACATGGGCCCCGAATACATCGGACGCCTCCGCGCCTTCAATTGCGGCAGCCCCGCACCCATGCCGGACGGCCGCGTGGCCTATGTGTCGAGCGCGGGCATCGCCGTGGGCCGCATGGGACACTCCCAGGAACAGCTCCGCAATCTGGCCCTCGAAGCGGGCGATGTCGCCGCCCTGCCCGACGGACGGCTGCTTTGCACGGTCGGACGCGCCAATATCGTGGAAGTTTCGGAGGCGGGAAACAAGAAGAAGGTTCGCGACCTCAGCTACGAGGAAATCTGCATCCTTGACCCGGACAGCCAGCCGCCGGTGTTGACCTTGCTGCACGACGCCGCAGGCGCGCCGCTGCATTCGCCGGTATATCTTGGCGCGCGGCCCCGGCCCCCCCTGCGCCCCGCGCAGGTTGCGCCGCAGCCGGACGGTCAGCAGAAGACCACGGGCTTTCTCTTCTGTCAAAATGCCCGCCACACAAAGAACAACACCGCCGGATGGGGGCATGTCCGCGCCATCCGGGTACTCGCAGGCACGGGACTCACCAACCGCTCCTCCCACTCCTACATTGTTCATGCGGGCAACGAAACGGTCGAACTGGGCACCGTACCGCTCGCACCGGACGGTTCGTTTTTCGTCGAGGTTCCCGCCGACACGCCCATCGCCCTCCAGGCGGTGGACGCCGAGGGACGTTCCGAACTCAACGAGATGTCCTGGCAGTATGTGCGTCCCGGAGAACGGCGCACCTGCGTGGGCTGCCACCAGCCACGCCAGACCGCGCCGGTTGCCAGCGCGCCGCGGGCGCTGGCACTCAATGCACCCCCGGTCGAACTGCCGGGCACCGGAAAGCCCCACCATTTCCGGGGCAACAATCCGGCGGTCACCGGCATGATGGAACTGCAGTTTGACCGTTTCCGCGAAGTGGCCGGCATCAACCGCCACAGCGGCACGCCTTCCCCTTCCGCCACGGGCAAGGACGAAGTAAATGCCCTCATAAAACAGTTGCAGCAGGACGACCCCGCCCTCAAGACATCGGCGGCTCAAGACCTTGCCATCTTTCGCGACCCCAACGCGGCGCCCGCATTGGCAGAGGCGCTCGATGACGCCACCCGGGAAGTCCGTCTGGCGGCCGCCGTCGCCCTGGCGGCCTGTGGAACCCGCAAGTCCGTCCCGCCGCTGCTCAAATCACTCAATGATGACGACCCCGTTGTGGCGCAGGCGGCGGCCATGGCACTGGAGAATCTGACGGGGCACAGTGAACCGTTCAATCCCTTCGTTGACGAAATGAACCGAAAGAACGGGGCCCAGGCCTGGGGAAGCTGGTTTGCCAACACATCCTGGGAAACCATTGGGAGCGAACTGGCAAAACAGATCGAGAGCGGAGACCGTGATCATGTCCGCCGCGCCGCCGTAACCCTGGGCCACACCGGCGACACGACCGCCTGTGCCGCCCTTCGAAACTATGTGTCGAACAAACAGGGCGACAACCCCTATCCCGCCTGGAGAAAGGAAGGGCGTGTCGGCGACAGCGCCACCTTCAATGCCCTGTCCGCCGTCAATCCAAGAACACTGCAGGCCGTGACGCGCGCCATCGGCTGCATCGGAGACCCGGCGGACGTGCCCATGCTGTCCGCGCTGCTTGCCGCGCACAGCAACCCGGAAACGGGCAACCTCTTTCTCGCCGAAGCCGCCGTTGAGGCCCTGGGCCGGATTGGCACACCCGGGGCCGAAGCCGCCCTGATCCAGGTCTTCGCCGCACTGAAGGACTACCCAGACTACACCTACTGGTACGGCGACCACCCCGCACTGATGTCCTGCCACGCCTCACCCATTCACTATTTCATCATCGAGACGCTGGACAATCTGGCTTCGACCAAGGCCGATGCGATCCTGCCGCACATCATCCGTTCTGTGCCCATAGATCCGGACCGCGCGCTCCTCCTCCCCAATGATGATTATGAAACCCTGGTCGGCCGCGTCATTCGTCGACAGACCTCGGGGCCGGCCGTCGTCGAGACCTGTCTGGCCCTGCTGGGGGATTCGGATGCGCAGGCGCTCCCTGAAATCAAAGAGGCCATATCCACCACCATCCGGTGCTGGGCGGGACATCCCGGCCCGGAAATCCGCGCCGCACAGATACTTTCCCTGGCCTGCCGCGATCAGGTCCACGCGCCCCGCGTGCAGGCCGCCCTTCAGCGCTATTGCACAATAGACAGCGGCATCAAACGCGTCTTCAACACCGGCATCCCCGTGGTCGATGCGCTGCCCGTTGAAAACTGGGTGTCCTTCTATCTGGGCCGGACGCTGGGCAACCTGGTTGGCACGCAGTCGGCGGACGGTCTCATTGCCATACTGGAGGGTGCGCCGACGGAAGCCGCGACGGGCCGACCTGATCCCCTTGGGCCGGGCGTCCTCTTTCTGCACAACGGACTCACGCCCTGTTGGCGCTCCGCAGTGGCATGGGCGCTGGGCAAAATCGGCGCGCCGCAGGCGGCCCCCGTGCTCCTGAAGATCGTCCGCGATCTTGACAACGCGCCCGACACGCGCCATGCCGCCGCCGTGGCCCTGGGATATTGCGCCGATTCCGGCACGCGCGAAGCCGTCCGGGAACTCGCCGCCGACTACCCCGAAAGGTCCACCGCCTTGGCGCTGATGAAGGCATCATCGGCAAAGAACTGAGCGCAAGAG
>CAIXUF010000743.1 GCA_903922535.1 Candidatus Hydrogenedentota bacterium | reverse complement strand
TGAGCCAGTCCCCGGCAGTCGGCACGTCCGTGGGCATGGGAGTGACGAACGTGACGGTTACGGCGACGGACGCCGAGGGCAACACGATCGGCAGCGCGGTGACACTCACCGTGCTTGACGTGACCGCCCCGATTATTAGCGCGCCGCCGGTGTCGAAGACGATAGACGCTGACGCATCGTGCGCGGCGCTTGTGCCTGACTTCATGGCGGGCGTGGCGGCGGCGGACACGTGCGGTGGCGCAGTGACGCTGAGCCAGTCCCCGGCGGTCGGTGCATCCGTCGGCAAGGGCGTGACGAACGTGACGGTTGCGGCGACAGACGCCGTGGGCAACACGGCGCATGCCGTGGTGACGCTGACGGTGCTTGACAAGACCCCGCCGTTCTTCACCACCCTGCCGGTGCCGGAGACCGTAAACGCCGACGCATCCTGCGTGGCGTCCGTGCCCGACTTTATGGTTGGAGCAGCGGCGGCGGACACGTGCGGCGGCGTTGTGGCGCTGAGCCAGTCCCCGGCAGTCGGCACATCCGTCAGCAAGGGTGTGACGAGCGTCACGGTGACGGCGATGGATGCCGCGGGGAACACGACCGCGCGCACAGCGACGTTGACCGTGGTGGACGTGGCCAAGCCGGGCTTCACGATTCCGCCGTCCAACAAGGCCATGGAAGCCAATGCCTTGTGCCAGACGCTGGTGCCTGACTTTATTGCGGGCGTTGTGGCAACCGACACGTGCGGCGGCCTTGTGGCGTTGAGCCAGTCCCCGGCGGCGAACACGTCGGTCACGAAGGGCGTGACGACCGTGACCGTGACGGCGACTGACGCCGCGGGCAACACGATGGACAGCATGGCCACGTTGACCGTGACGGACGTGACGAAGCCCAGCTTCACAAGACTGCCGTCCACCAGAATCAAGATCGTTGACGCGGACGCCTTGTGCCAGGCGCTTGTGCCTGACTTCACAGTGGGCGTCACGGCGGCGGACTCTTGCGGCGGACTCGTGGTGGTGAGCCAGTCGCCGGCGGCGAACACGCCTGTCACGAAGGGCGTGACGAACGTGAGCGTAACGGCGACCGACGCCGCGGGCAACACGGTGGACACGCCGGTCACACTGACGGTGGTGGACGTGACCAAGCCTGTGTTCGTCACGTCGCCGTCCAGCGTTACCATGGACGCAGACGCGGCTTGTGCGGCGCTTGTGCCCGACTTTACGGTGGGTGCCTTGGCCACAGACAGCTGCGGCGGTCTCGTGACGTTGAGCCAGTTGCCCGTGGCGGGCACCTCTGTGGGCAAGGGCGTGACGACCGTGACCGTGACGGCGACCGACGCGGCGGGCAACAGCACGGACAGCAGTGCGACGCTCACTGTTTTGGTGGGCCTGTGCCCGCGGGTTGCCGTGACCTCCCCGAACGGCGGAGAGGAATGGATTCAGGGCGAAACGGAGCTTATCACCTGGGACGCGGTCAGCCTGCCGGGCGAAATGGCCATCCTTTTGAACGCGAACGGCGTTGACACGGAGTGGCTCGGACAAGTGCCCGCTTCAGCAGGGGAACTGTACTGGACGGTTCCCGCCTCGGTGACACCGGGCGATGCGTACAGGATCCATGCGGTCTACGCGGCCGACCTCTCGATTGATGACCTCAGCGACGGCACATTCGCCATCATCGCGCCTCCGATCACAGTCACCTCCCCCAACGGCGGAGAGAAATGGGTTGAGGGTCAAACCCATGTTGTCACGTGGACGGCCCGGGCTGACTTGACGGGTGCTGTGGCGGTCCTTCTGGACGCGGACGGCGAAGACGTACTTTGGATGGGTTGGGCCTACGCGCAAGACGGGCAACTGTCCTGGACGGTTCCCACAGGCCAGACGCCGGGTGTCACCTACACGATTCATGTCGTCTACGGTCCCAACAACCGGTATGATGATGTCAGCGACGGCGTGTTCACCATTCAGTCTTTGGCCGAGGCGTTCCCGCTTACGGTCACCTCGCCCAATGGCGGAGAAACGTGGACACAGGGTTCGTCCGAGACCATCACATGGAACCAATTCAACGTTACCGGCATGGTGGCCGTCCTCCTGAACGAGAACGGGGCGGACACATGGATCGGATCGGCCGTGGCCGCGGACGGGCAAATGCCCTGGACGGTTCCCGCCTGGGCGACTCCGGGCGGCGCCTACAAGATCCATGTGGTTTCGGCGGACAACGCCGCTGCTGACGATATGAGCGACGGCACGTTCACCATCGCGGCCGCCCCTGTGGTGGCCTCGATTGCGGTCACCTCGCCGAACGGCGGAGAGACGTGGGCTGCGGGCGAATCCCACGCCGTCACGTGGAGCCAGACCGGTGTGACAGGCAATGTGGCCGTGCTTCTGAACATGAACGGGACAGACACCCAGTGGCTTGGGCAGGCTGCGGCCTCGGCCGGGCAGATGGCGTGGATGGTTCCTACGGGGGTCACCCCGGGCAGCGCGTACAAGATCCATTTGATTTCCGCGGAGGACAACACGATTGAGGACCTGAGCGACGCTGCGTTCACCATCACGCCGGCCACCGGCAGTCCGCTGAAGGTGGTCAGCCCGAACGGCGGCGAGACATGGGCTGTGGGCGACACGCACCTGATCACGTGGGACAAGGACGGGTTGACAGGCGCTGTGGGTGCCTACGTGATGCGGAACGAACAGGTTGTGCAATGGTTCGGCCTGAGCACGGGCAGCCAAATGGAGTGGACGATTCCCGCCGGGCTTGCGCCGGGCGGCGGCTACAAGGTGATTGTTGTCTACGGACCGGACAACAGCATTTCGGACGAGAGCGACAGCACGTTCACCATCGCACCTCCCGCTGTTTCGCCGCTTGTGGTCACCTCGCCGAACGGTGGTGAGATTTGGATGCAAGGCGAGACCAAGGACATCACCTGGACCCAGACCGGCGTGACGGGCGACGTTGCGATCCTTCTGAGCGTCAACGGAACCGACACCGTGTGGGTCGGAGCGGCTCCCGCTTCGGACGGGACAATGTCCTGGACGGTTCCGACCTCGGTGGCACCGGGCAGCGCATACAAGGTCCATCTGATTTCGGGCGCCAACAACGCAATTGAGGACTTGAGCGACGGCGCGTTTACCATCATGGCACCTCCGCTGACGCTGATTTCTCCCAATGGCGGTGAAACGCTGGAGCAGGGCCAAACCTACGCCATCACCTGGAACCAGACCGGCCTGACGGGCTACGTGGCGGTTCTTCTGAACGACAATGGAACGGAGACGTGGATTGGCACCGCTCTGGCGCCCGCCGGCCAGGCGCTCTGGACCGTTCCCGCAACACTGACCCCGGGCAATGGCTACAAGATCCAGATTGTCTACGGTGATGACAACCGGTTTGCGGACCTGAGCGATGGAACATTCAGCGTCACGGTGCCGGGTGATGCGCCCATGCTGACGGTTGTTTCCCCGAACGGCGGTGAGACCCTGGATCAGGGCACACCCTGCGCCATCACGTGGACCGCGGCCAATGTTACAGGTGATGTGGGCGTCCTTTTGAGCGTGAATGGAGTGGACACTGTGTGGGTTGGCGCGGCTGCGGCTTCGGCCGGACAAGTGCTCTGGACGGTTCCGGGATGGGTGGATCCGGGAAGCGCTTACAAAGTCCATATTATCTCGGCGGTTAACAATGCAGTTCAGGATTACAGCAACGGCGCGTTCACGATAACGCCATAAGGCACCAGTTCTCGGCATGTGCCGGGAAGGAGTGCGGACCAACAGTTACTGGTGGGCCTCCCGACCCTTTGGGTTGGGAGGCCTTTTCTGTGTGCGCCTGGCAGGGCGCGTTCACTTGAGGGGCAACTCCTTCACAGGCTCTGACAGGAGATTAGGGCTTGTGTCCCGGGGAAATGCGGTCACTTCCTGCCTCAGCCACCCAAACCTCAGACTTCCTGATCCCGGCGGGGTTTTGATGCGGTTTTCAGGAAACGGGGTTGGCACTGTTTCAATCAGAACTCCACTCATAGTCCTGACGTAAGACCCTTCCACCCGCTGCTCGTTCAGCACCGGGTTCCCTCTCGGCATTTCTGCTGATTCAGCCGACCCTGAGACATTTGGTGCCAGGAAAGCTTTTGGCAGAAAACACGTAACACTATGGCATCATGTGGATTATAAAATAGGATAGGATTTCGTTCCTGGCACCTTCCAGCACTCATTGGTCCATTATGGAACACGAATTGCCATGGAATGAAACGTGCCTGCCGGAAGCCTCAGCCCTATAATTCGCCCCCAGGCCGGTTTGCGCGAGACGGAGTCCTACCGCTTGCCGAACCGAAGGCCTGCCGCCCCGCGTCGGTTCACAACCTAAAAGTGCCAGCCCCGTTTCCGACGCGATCAGGAAGTCTGAACCTGTATTTGCGCGGCCGTCCTAAAGGAGGTGTCCCACCCAAAGTAGAGGCATTTGCGAAATAGCCCATTTTCGCGGCAGTGCCGGTCAGAGGGCACCTGCGACGGGTTTGATAGCGGCGTTGG
>CAIXUF010000742.1 GCA_903922535.1 Candidatus Hydrogenedentota bacterium | reverse complement strand
CGATCTGGTGGTGATCACGGCCGGTTTCGGCGAGCTGGATGACGGCGCGGCCCGATCCCTGCAGACGGAAATCGCGGGCATCGCCCGGGAAACCGGGCTGCTGCTGGCGGGTCCCAACTGCGCGGGCGTGGCCAGCCCCGCGCCACAAAGCCTGTTTTGCGGCATGCTTTCGCGCCTCCCCGGCGCGGGAGGGCTCTCGCTCGTTTCCCAGAGCGGAAACGTCGGCGGCACCGTGTTGACCTGGGCGCAGCTTCACGAGGTGGGCGTGGCGCGGTTCATCAGCAGCGGAAACGAGGCGGTCATCCGCACCGAGGACTACCTGGACTTCTTCGCACAGGATCCGCGCACAACGTCCATCCTCACCTACGTCGAGGGCGTCAACGATGGCAGGCGCTTCTTTGAAACCCTGCGCAACGCGGCGGAGCGCAAGCCCGTCGTGCTCATCAAAGGGGGGCGGAGCGCCGCCGGGCTGAAGGCGGCCCAATCGCACACGGGCGCGCTGGCCAGCGAAACGCGCGTCTTCAGGGCCGTATGCCGCCAGGCCGGCGTCAGCGTCATCGACGACACCTACGAGGCGATGGAGGTGGCCGCCGCGTTCGTGGAACAGCCCCTGCCCAAGGGACGCCGCATCGGCATCGTCTCACAGGGCGGCGGATGGGGCGTCATCGCCGCGGACGCCTGCATCGAGGCTGGCCTGGAGGTGCCCGCGCTGCCCGACGAAACCATCGCGGCGCTTGACGCGATCATGCCGGCATGGTGGAGCCGCGGCAATCCCGTGGACCTTGTCGCAAGCAACGACCTCCTGCTGCTCTCCAAAGCCGTCGAGGCCGTCATCAAGAGCCCCGACATTGACGGCGTTCTGGTGCTCGGCATCGGCTATATCACCGACAGTGCCTCGCGTTTCGAGAAATCGGAGCGGGCAAAAGGGATCGGCCTCGATAAACTGGCGGTCCTGGGAAGCGGCATCGAGATCGAGGGTGTGCGCCACATCGCCGGCCTCGCGGCGCAATATGGCAAACCGCTGCTGGTCGCCTCCGACACCGCGCTGGTGGCCCACGTGGGCACGCCCAACGCCGCCATCGTGGAAATGGAACGGCTCGGCATCTGTGTCCTCGCCAGCCCAAACCATGTGGCCCGCGCCATGGCCCACCTCGCCCAGCGCCACGAGTATCTCTGCGGCATTCCGCGGGCATAGCCGGTCGCTGCCCGTTACGCCGCCGACAGCGTCCTTGTCTTCTCGTTCTGTGAACGGCCATAGGCTGCCAAACCAGGAAGGAAAGGGCCGATGAATCTCCCGTGCATGCTGTTGCTGATGGCCCTGGGCGCGCCGGTGTCGTTGACGACCGTGCCGCCATCGCCGGTGAGCGAACGCGTGCCGCTCGATGTGCGCGCCGGTGTTTGGAATGAGAGCAACGCGCGGGCCGTCTATGCGGTTCGCTTCTATCTCGATGCGCAGACCCCGGAGAACCTCTTTCATGAAGAGAAACTGGAGGTCGCGGCCAAGTCGTGCGCGGGCGTGTACGCTCGGCGGCCGATGGTGGGTTTGGCCGGGACGCACAAGATCCTGGCGGTGGTCAGCGGCACGGAGGACAGCCGGACGGTCTCGCGGACCGTCGAGGTCGTCGCCGCAAACGCGCCGTCGCTGGGCGTGATCGGCGGTGCCTGGATCGAGTTCTATCACTGGAGCGGGGAGGAAGGCCGGCCCTGGAACGAAACGGTGAAGCAAATGACGGCCGAGAACTGGCGCGAGTCGCTTCGCGGCATGTGCATGCTCGGCATGACGACCGCCGTCATCGAGGAAGGATTTCGCAACCAGGAGTATGTGGGCAAGCACCGCATTGAGCATGACGGCTACGCGGGGCGCGCGTTCTATCCGTCCGCGCTGTATCCGGGCCGCATGGACATCGCCACGCCGGACCCCGTCGAGGTCGTGCTCGATGAGGCCGACCGGCTGGGTCTGGCGGTGTTCGTTCCCGTGGGGCTCTATGCATGGTTCGATTTCTCACCCGCGTCGCTCGCGTGGCACAACAAGGTGGCCGACGAACTCCACGCGCGCTACGGACGCCACGCCTCGTTCTATGGCTGGTACGTCAGCGAGGAGGTGGGCGGCGACTTGGGCGGTTCCGAAGAACGCCAGGCGGATATTGTCGCGTTCTTCCAGGGATTCCACGCGCATTGCCGGGCGCTTGCGCCGGACAAGCCCGTCATGCTGGCCTCGAACTGCCACCACGTAAAGGCCGCGGCGGCCGCGTGGCCCAGGCTGATGCAGTCGCTCGACATCATCTGTCCCTTCGGGTTCCACCGCATGCCCGCCGACGAAGGATCGGAAGCCGGCGAACAGGCCGCCCGCTTCCTCCAAGACGTCTGCGACAGCGCCGGCGCGCATCTGTGGATGGATCTGGAGGCGTTTCAGTTTGGTCCGGACAAGTCCCTGCTGCCTCGTCCCATTGCCGGCATCGAAGCAGACCTGAAACTCTTTCCCAATTTCGAAAAGATCCTATGTTATCAGTATACAGGCCTGATGAACGCGCCTGACGCGACGCTGAAACCCGGCGGTGACGCGACCGTAAAGCTCTTCAACGACTACCGCGCGTTTCTGGACGCCAAACGGAACGTTGCCGCCGGTTTCTGAATCATCGAGGCCGCGCGCTGAAGCGGCGTGCAAAAAAGGCACAATTCACGCTTATATGGAAGCGTTCCTGTTTTCCCCCTGTTTCTTTTGTTCTTCCGTACTTCCATGTCTCATAATCGTCGCAAAGCGCGGTGATTCTCTTGCTGCTTATTCCGTGTCCTTCAGTGTGTTCCGTGGTCAAGTGTTCTGTCTTCTTCTGGCTTCTGAATTCTTTGGTTGCGGCTATGCTGCTCCAGGTTCTCCATGCTTTTCTTACTCCCCCCCTGCGGGGGTCTTCGTTTTTCCGCCGCCTTCTCCATGCGTGTTGACACCGATCTCTTTCGCCCATGCGCTCCAAGAATCGAGCAAAGCCTTTGCCCGATCCGGTTGGGCTTGGGCAAGGTTGGTGAGTTCGGTGCGGTCCGCTTCCATGTCGTACAGTTCCCAGTCCCCTTCCTTGGTGGCCACCAGCTTCCACTTGTCCTCGCGCAGGGCGCGGTTGCCCTCGTGTTCCCAGCACAGCCGCGCGTGGGATTTGCGGGTCTTCCCGTCAAACACAGGCGCAAGACTCTTGCCCACCAGCGGGGCGATCTTCTGGTCCGAGAAAGTCTCCGGATAGGCCGTCCCGGAAATGTCGGCGCAGGTGGCCATGATGTCGGTGATGTGCGCGACCTGGTGGTCAAGCTTTCCGTGCTGTCTGATGCGGGCGGGCCAGCGGGCGATGAGCGGCGTGGCGATGCCGCCCTCGTGGCACCAGTGCTTGAACATGCGGAACGGCGTGTTGCTGGCGCTGGCCCAGGGGCGCTCATAGGACAGGTAGGATTCGCGCGTGCCGGGCGGCGCGCCGGGCTTGTGCAGTCTCGGTTTGTCCAAATGCTCGTGGCAGCCGCCGTTGTCGGCAAGGAACAGTACGAGCGTGTTGTCCTTCATGCCCTGCTCCTTCAGCGTGTCCAGCACGCGGCCGATGCCCTGGTCCATGCGATCAACCATGGCCGCGTACACCGCCATGCGCAGGTCCCAGTCTTCTTTGTTCTCGGCACCGTCCCACGCGGGCACTTCGCTGTCGCGTGGCGACAGCTTCCATTTGGGATCAATAATGCCCTGTTCCACCATGCGGTGATAGCGCTGCTCCCGCAGCGCGTCCCAGCCCGTCGCGTACTTTCCCCGGTACTTGGCGATGTCCTCTTCCAAGGCGTGCAGCGGCCAATGCGGCGCGGTGTAGGCCAGATACAGCAGGAAGGGCTTGGACTTGTCGTGCTCCTCCAGATAGCGGATGGCGTTGTCGGTGAACGCGTCGGTCATGTAGAAATGGCCGCCCTCGGGCGCATAGGGTTCGTCATCGCGGACCATGATGCGCGGCGGCGTTTCCTGCGGGAGAATCCCAAAGTAGCTGCTCGCCCCGCTGATGAGGCCGAAGTAACGGTCAAAGCCGCGCTTTCGCGGCCAGTGATCGCGCTTCTCGCCCACGTGCCACTTGCCCGACATGTAGGTGCTGTATCCCGCCGTGCGCAGCAGCTCGGCGATGGTCACACAGTGCTGGTTGAGGTAGCCCTGGTAGGGCCCCTCCGGACGCGGCTTGGCAGCGCTGCTGATCATGTCGCCCATGCCCGCCTGGTGTGGGTAGAGCCCGGTAAGCAGGGCCGCCCGCGACGGGCAGCACCGCGCGACATTGTAGGCCTGCGTGAAACGCAGACCCTCCTCCGCCAGCCGGTCCAGGTTGGGCGTGTGAATCTCCGAGCCGTAGCAGCCGATATCGGAGAAACCCAGGTCGTCCGCGAGAATGACCACGATATTCGGCTTGGCCCCGCCTTCCGGCGCCGCCGCGCCGTTTGCGTTTCGTGTGGGACACAGCGACGCGGCCGAAAGGGCGCCGAGACTTGTGCGCATGAATCGACGGCGGTTCATCGGCATTTCCTCCACAAGGTTGCGGATCTCGCGCGGCCGCAGTTCCTTGGCCGGGACTTTGGGCCGTTCGTCCAAGTGTAACGCATCCCGGTTCCTGGCACAGAATCTTGTTCTCTCACATCTTGGGAAGCGACCCCGTAAGCCCGCAAGATTCCAGGCGTTAGGGCCATTTTCTTGACCTTGTTGGACACCCATTCCTGCACCTATCCGTAAGAAGGCACCCACCCGCCCCCCGTTTCCCGCGAAATCTCGTTACAATGTCCTCGCTGGATGTTTTTGGCGGCGATGGCCTATCATTTGGGCACTTGATTGGAGACACTGGACACCCCTTTCGACCTTCGGCCTTCGGCCTTTGCCCTTTGCCCTTCACCCCGGCCCGCCCCCGCACGCCGGGATTCTTCCTTTTTGTGCGGAAGCCATGCTTCCGCACCGCCGGAGCGTGGCCCCGGCGAAGAGAGGTGGCGGTATGACCGCCGCACCCAAAAACAGCGCCTCCTGTGGCCCGTATGGTCGCCCGAAACAAAGCGGCAGGATGCGACTTCTACGGAAGTCCGTGGTATCCTGACGTTTTGTTTGCGTGCGGAGTGTAGTCCTGGCGTCCATATGGCGGCGTCCACACCGCAAGTTTGACGCCCACAAGACCGCTTCGTATACTGGGCCCTGCATGTGCGCGGATTCACCTTTGGCCGGGTGCCGGAGGGAAGGGCGACCGAACCGCACATGCGCAGCGGGGTATCTCAACCAGGGAGTGCGAGCGATGAAGAGAGGGTCATGGGTTCTGGGAATGAGGTTGTTGGTGGTGTGCATGGTGCTTGCGGGGTGCAAGCCGGGGCAAACGGCGACGGTGCCCAATGTGGTGGGCCAGCCGCAGGCGGCGGCCGGCACACTCATCACCGCCGCGAACCTGACGGTGGGTGCCGTCACGCAGGAGTTCAGCGCAACCGTGGCCTCCGGCTCGGTCATCAGCCAGTCGCCGGTGCCCGGCGTGCTGGTGATTCCCGGCACCGCCGTGGCGCTGATCGTGTCCAAGGGTCCGCAACCCGTGACCCTGGCCGTGCCCAACGTGGCGGGCCAGACCCAGGCGGCGGCCTCCGCAGCCGTCACCGGCGCGGGCCTGACGGTCGGCAACGTCACGCAGTTGTTCAGCGAGACCGTGGCCGCCGGCTCGGTCATCAGCCAGTCGCCTGCGGCGGGCGCATTGGTCGACCCCGGCACCGCCGTGGCGCTGGTCGTGTCCAGGGGTACGCAGTTCGTGACCGTGGCCGTGCCCGACGTGGCGGGCCAGACCCAGGCGGACGCGCAGACCGCGATCATTGGCGCGGGCCTGGTCGTTGGCGCCGTCACGCAGGAGTTCAGCGACACCGCGCCTGCCGGACTGGTCTTCAGCCAGTCGCCCCTGGCGGGCACACCGGTCGACCCCGGCACCGCCGTGGCGCTAATCGTGTCCAGGGGTCCGCAGAACGTGGCCGTGCCCAATGTGGTGGGCCTGACGCAGGCGGAGGCCGCCACCCTGATCGCCGGCGCAAACCTGACGCTGGGCAACGTCACCTATTTGTTCAGCATGACCGTGGCCGGCGGCTCGGTCATCAGCCAGGATCCCGCGGCGGGCGTGAGCGCCGCGTCGGGGACCGCCGTGAACTTGACCGTGTCGCAAGGGGCGCCCTCACTCGGGGACCACGAGACGGTGCTGTTGCCGGGCGATGTGCCGCTGGTAATGATGTGGATACCGGGCGGAACCTTCGTGATGGGCAGCCCGGACACGGAGCAGGACCGGTTTCTTGGTGAAGGGCCGCAACATTCGGTGACGCTGGACGGGCACTGGATGGCCGAGTATGAGCTGACCAAGCGGCAGTGGACCGCGGTGATGGGAACAACGCCGTGGGCAGGACAGCAATATGTGCTTGATGAACCGGACAGCCCCGCGGTGTATGTGTCGTGGGATGACGCGCAGAACTTCTTGATTGCGGTGAGCAGCTACACTGGCAAGACCTTCAGTCTGCCCTCGGAGTCACAGTGGGAGTATGCGTGCCGCGGCGGCACGACAACGCGGTTCTACTGGGGCGACGACCCCAGCTACACGGCCCTTGGAGACTACGCTTGGTACTCCCTCAATGCATGGGATGCGGGCCAGCAATACGCGCATGTGGTGGGCCTGAAAGCGCACAATGCCTTTGGCCTGTACGACATGAGCGGGAATGTGTATGAATGGTGCGGGGATGACTACCACGGCGACTATGTTGGCGCCCCAGTGGGAGGGCAGGCCTGGGTGGATAGTCCTCGGGGCATTTCCCGGGTGCTTCGCGGCGGTGGCTGGGGCTACCCCAACAGCCTCTGCCGGTCGGCCAACCGCTACGGTGGCCTCCCGGGCACCGCGGACAACAGCTACGGATTGCGTGTTGTGCGAACCCCGTAACACTTTTTACTTTTTGTTGTCACCCTGTAACGCAGTTTCCTTTTTCGCTTTACCCCTGCCTGGCCCGCCATTGGGCGGGCCAGGTTCCTGTCTGCGGAGCAACATTTGAGGACTCCGGCATGGGCGTGCGGAAGAACCCGCCCGTCATTCAGGCGCCCCACCATCTTGTCTTGTGGTTTGTCCCACGCCTGAACAAGCCGTCCCGCGACCAATGGTTCGCGCCGGGTGATCGGATAGCAACGCAGCAGAAAACGTGGACGCGTCAACCGGGGGCGGGTGAGAAGGTGATTTCGTGTTGCTTGTGGGCTTCGATCTGTTTCGCAGTCAACCGGGGTTCCCGGTATTCGCCTCTCATGAACATCGCGGCGTTGTCCGCGTAGTGCGGACTCATGAAGTCGCCGGAGTTGCCCGTCGGCAGGATGGTCAGCGAGTGTTCCGGATCGGCGAAATCGATGATGCGCCGGGTGGAGGGGCCGGCGACCACGTCGAAGTTGTACTTGCCGGTCGAATACAGCATGTTGTTGACCACGTCCGCGGCGCCGGAGGCCGGGAAGGGGCCGATATTGAAAACGCGGCCCAGCAGCGGCAGGTATCCGAAGGGGTGTTTGAATTCCATGGTGTGCAGCGAACCCCAGGTCCACCGGCTTGCATCGGACCCGCAACGCTTCTTCAGTTCGACGACGGTTTCGTGGAAACTGCTTCGGACAATATCCTCCCGGGTTTCGCGCTGCGGCGTCGTCACGTTATCCCAGAACGGCGAGCCGGGCGTGTGGACAAAGTACTTGAAGAAGTTCCACTCATCAGCGAGCCCCGCGTATCCGTGGAACAGCTTCTCCCCCATCTCGTCGAGTAGGGACTGGCGCAACAGTGCGTCGAGATAGACTTGATATACGGCCGCGCCGGCGGAATCGGCGTTGTGTCGGCAATCCCACCGGGTAAGGATGTCCAGTGCCTGCTTTTCCAAATCGGAAAATGCCGATGTGTCCTGATGGAGAATTTCCAGGAGCGGTTTCAAAGTGTCGGCGGCCGTGGGGGACCTGTCGTCGAACTGGACTGCGCGCAGGTCATCCAGGCTCCACAGCGGCTTCGTTTCAAGGACCTGTTCGATGCGCGCAGCGCGGTCGCTGGGCTGCCAGTATCCCTGAATCTGTTCGATGGGGCCGAGCGCTTTGACGGTGGACATGTTGTTGGCGGTGACGATGTATCCCTGTTCGGGATTGACCAGGTGGGGGTTCTGATCGAAGGGAAGATAGCCGAGAATTTCATCGTTGCCGGAGGCGCCATCCAGCAGGCGCTTGGAGTTGACGTGTTTGGGACGAATCGGCAGTTTGCCCGCCGCCCACCAGGCGATGTTCCCGGCCTTGTCGGCATAGGAGATGTTCAAACCGGGAGAGGTGATGAGCGCCGCCCCCCGGGCGAAACTTTCACAGTCGCGGGCGCGGGCCATCCGGTAAAAGCCGAGCATGTCCTCATAGGGAACATGCTGCCACACCCAGGACAACGCGACGTCGGCACCCTCGTAGCCGTTGAGCTTCCGAAGCAGGTCGGTGATCACGGGGCCGTGCGGCGTGACCCGGATGGCGCAGGACCGGTCCTTGCCGAAACGGACGCGGATGGTTTCCGTTTCCACCTTCACATCCACCCAGTCGCCCTTGTACATAACTTTGGCCGGATTGCCGGGCTGGAACTTCTCCCGGTAGAGGTCGAGGTCGTCGTTCTCGAACATGGTCAGCGCCCAGGCGAAGTTGCGGTTGTGCCCCAGCAGGGGCAGGGGAACCAGGGGCACGTAGTGGCTGTACAGCTCATAGTCGCCGTACTTGAGATGGGCCTCATACCAGACTCCGGGGTTGGTGAATCCGATATGGGGATCATTGGCCAGCATCGCCTTGCCCGACTTGGTGCGTGACGGCCCCAGCACCCAGGAGTTGCTTCCCATTTGCGTGCCGAACAACTCCGAAAAGGGCTGCAACCGGGCGAGACAGTCACCCAGTCCCGCCACTCCCGTACCGCAGGCGTCTCGCCTGCCTTGGTCTGCTCTATCGTCGGGTTGGGTGGT
>CAIXUF010000741.1 GCA_903922535.1 Candidatus Hydrogenedentota bacterium | reverse complement strand
GACACGCTCACCTTCAGCGCCACCGGCTTGCCGCCATCGCTCACCGTGAACGCCACGACGGGCCTCATCTCCGGCACGATCAGCAACTCGGCCCTCGGCGATTACGCGGTCACCCTCACCGTCTCCGACGGCAAGGGCGGCTCCGATGCGAAATCCTTCACTTGGACCGTCACCGCGGCCGCACAGACGGGCTCCCTGCAAGTCACCATCACCCCGGACGATGCCGTCACTGCCGGCGCGCAGTGGACCTGCGATAATGGAGCCACCTGGAATGCCAGCGGAACCACGCTCAGCAACCTGTCCCTCGGCAGCGTCACAATCTCGTTCAAGGAACTTGATGCATGGACAAGACCGGCAGATCAAACCGTGGCCATCACGGCCGGAGCAGCCGCCACGGCCACCGGGGCCTATACCCAGTCCTCCCGCGGCTGCGGTTGCGCCGGAGGCACGCTGGACAAGATCGGCCCATCAGGGCCCATACCGCCGCAGCAGTACGGCGACATCGCCCTGCTGATGCTTGTCACCGGCCTGCTCTGCACTTCGCGCCGCCTGTACAGGCATGAAAACTGAGAAAGACAGGCGCTGACACGTCAGCACCTGTAAACAAAGACAACAAAACGAAGAGAGTCTCCCATAAGCCTTGACTGGCTCTTGGGAGACTCTTTACCATCTGCGCATATTCTGCCCCGCGCGTTGCCTGTCACAGCGCCGGGGCTTCGCCACTCAAGATTCATCCAATACACGGACGCGCCCAGTGACATCACGCCAAACCCCAGAAACCATCGACGCTATGGACAACATGGACTCGCGTACAAAGTCCCCCGTCCGTCCACACCGTCCATTTCGTCCATACAGTCCACGCTCACAACATCCCCACAACCACAACCGCCCCATCACGCTTCTCTGCCCCCCCCCCCCCGCGGCAAAGACGATCTCTATCCAACTAAAGGAATGCAGTAATGGACGACACACCCTTCGTTGATGGCCTGACCATAGGCGCGGTTCTTGAGCATACCGTTGCCGCCCATGGAAACCACGATGCGGTGGTATTTCCGCAATTAAACCTGCGCTGGACCTACGCGGAATTCCTTGACCGCGTAAAGCGCATGGGCCGGGCCTTGATGGCCCTCGGCATTCAGCAGGGCGACCACGTCGGCATCTGGAGCACCAACTGGCCCGAATGGCTGCTGGCGCAGTTCTCCACCGCCTACATCGGCGCGGTACTCGTCAACGTCAACCCTGCCTACCGCCTCCACGAAGTGGACTACATCCTCCGCGTCGCGGACATCAAGATTCTTTTGCTCACCGACACCTTCAAGCACAGCAGCTATGAAAAGATGATGGCCGAACTCATACCGGAGCTTGCGGACGCCATTTTTGATGAACAGCCGCACCATGAGCGCTTCCCCCAGCTTCAGCACGTCATCAGCATCAAGAACAGCCCTGCCTTCAAGGGAATCTGGCCATGGAACGAGTTCATTTCCCAGTCCCACCAGATCCACGAAACACAACTGGCGGAAAGAACCGGCCAGGTCCGCTTCAACATGCCCGCCAACATCCAGTACACCTCCGGCACCACCGGCAACCCCAAAGGCGCAACGCTCTCCCACCGCAATCTGCTCATGAACGCCTTTCACATCGGCGGCCGCCAGCATTTCACGGAAAACGACCGCGTGTGCATTCCCGTGCCCTTCTATCACTGTTTCGGATGCGTCCTCGCAACAATGACTTGCATGATCCGGGGCGCGGCCATGGTGATTCCGGCCGAGTCCTTTGATCCCCAAAGCGCCCTCATCGCCGTTGAGAAAGAGCACTGCACCGCCCTCTACGGCGTCCCCACCATGTTCAACGCCGAAATCAACCTCCCCAACTTCGACGAATACCATTTGGACACCCTGCGCACCGGTATCATGGCCGGCAGCCCCTGCCCCATCGAACTCATGAAGCAGGTGACGCACCTGATGCACCTCACCGAACTCACCATTGCCTACGGCCTCACCGAATTCTCCCCCGTCATCACACAAACCGAGACCACCGATCCCATAGACGTGCGTGTCGGCACCGTCGGCAGGACCTTGCCCGGCGTCGAGGTCCGCATTGTCAATCCCGAAACGCTCGAAGACGCCCCCGAAGGCGAGCCCGGCGAACTCTGGGCCCGCGGACACGGCGTCATGCTCGGCTACTACAAGGACCCCCATGCCACGGCGCTCGCCATCACCCCGGAAGGCTGGCTGCGCACCGGAGACCTCGCCACGCGCACCCCCGCCGGGCATTACCGCATCACCGGACGCATCAAGGACATGATCATCCGCGGCGGCGAGAACATCTATCCGCGCGAGATCGAGGAGTTCCTGCTGACCAATCCCAGGATATACGACGCCCAGATCGTGGGCCTGCCCGACACCCACTACGGCGAACAGGTCTCCGCATGGATCATCCGCAAGGACCCAAAGCTGACCGCCGACGAAATCAAGGATTTCTGCAAGGGCAATATCGCCCACTACAAGATTCCCTACTACGTCGCATTCGTCGAAGAATTCCCCCTCACCGTCTCCAACAAGATCCAGAAATTCAAACTCCGCGAAATGGGAATCGAGCTATACGGCCTTGACAAAGCCGCAAAAACAGAGACCGCCTGACCGCGGTCATTGCGACCAGGCTCGGTCATTGCGAGCGAAGCGAAGCAATCTCTTGTTGCCATCGCCCAAATACGGGGCTCTTAGGGCCAGGAGATTGCTCCGCTTCG
>CAIXUF010000740.1 GCA_903922535.1 Candidatus Hydrogenedentota bacterium | reverse complement strand
GGCTTCGGCACCTACAAGCTGCGCTACGGCCACCGCGGCATCAACGTGCCTGTGCTGGACCGGCTCACCGGCACGGTGGAGATCACGGCGCAGAACCACGGCTTCGCCGTGGACCCGGCATCGCTCAACGCGGACGAGGTCGACTTCACGCACGTCCACCTGAACGACCGGACCTGTTCGGGCATGACGCACAAGACGCTGCCCATCTTCAGCGTCCAATACCATCCCGAAGCGTCGCCGGGCCCGCACGACAGCCGCTACCTGTTCGAGAAGTTCACCAAGCTTATGGACGAGTACAAGGCCGGCAAGAGCGCCTGAGTTCGGCGCAACGTTTCGGAGACTCCATCAGGGATTACCATGCCCGCGCTCATCATCTTCGACATTGACGGCACGCTGCTCGAAACCGGGCGCGTGACGGTGCCCGCCGTGCAGCGCACCTTCGCCGCCCACGGGTTGTCCATGCCCGACTATGACACCATCTGCGGGTTCTTCGGCAAGCCCGTGGAGACCTACGAGGCGTGGCTGGCGGAGCAGTGCCCGCCCGGCATGGCACCGCAAATCGTGGCCGAAACCAACGCGCTCGAACTTCAACTCATCGGAAGCGAAGGACGGCTCTACGACGGCGTGCGCGGGGTGCTGGAGGAACTGTACGGGTCCCATGTGCTGGCGGTGTGCTCCAACGGCCCCGACGATTATGTGAACACCTTCCTCGACGCGCACGACATGCGCAGGTATCTTGCCGCGGTGCGCGCGCGCGGCATCCGCCACAGCGGCAAGACCGAGATGATCGCCGAGATAGTCGCGCTGGATCTGGGTGCGCCCGTCATCGTCGTCGGCGACCGCCACGACGACATCGAGGCGGCCCACGCCAACGGCGCGCTGGCCGTGGGCGCAGCCTACGGCTTCGGCGGCGACCGTGAACTGGCCGGGGCGGACGCACAAATTGCGGCGATTCGCGAACTGCCCCGCCTGATTGCACGACTGCTCGGCTAAAGCGTGCTCGTTCGGGCACGGGCACAGCCGCCGCCGGGGGACTGGCACCTGTTTCCGCCAGATGCCCGGACCTTGTCAATGCCAGCCTGCACCGGAAACAGGTGCCTGTACCCGAGTAGCACAGGCCATCGCGGGCACGGGTACAGCCTCCATTTCCAAGGCTGGTGGCTGGCGGGAGATGATGGGGGAGGCGTGGAAATGGAGGCCGTCCCCCGGCGGGTTCCCCTTCGTGAACCGATCCCCCGGCCCATCCGTCTATAATGGCATCATGGGCGCCGCGCGCGACAGACTCCGCGACGAATTGCTGGTCCTGCGCTGCCAGGAGGGCAGCGCGGAGGCGCTGGACGCGCTGGTGCTGCGATGGCACGGCCGCTTGCTCCGCTACGCGCGACTCCGCGTGGGTGCAGATGAGCCGGCCGCCGACATCACGCAGGATGCCTGGATGGCCGTCGTCCAAAACATTCACCGCCTGTCCGACGCATCCGCCTTCCCCTCCTGGACCTACCGCATCGTAACCAACAAGTGCAATGACTGGCTCCGCAGGCGGCGCGCCGAGCGCGGCGTTTTTGATGAGACCGCCGCACCGATCCTCGATGAAATGCCCTGCGAAACCCGAAACATGCCTGCCGAAACAGAGTTGCTGGAGCAGGCCATGGCGATGCTGGAAACGGACGACCGGGCCATGGTGACACTGTATTACTTCGACGGCCTGACCGTGTCCCAGATAGCCCGGGTCTTTGACATCCCCACCGGCACGGTCAAGTCCCGGCTGCACCGCTGCCGCGCGCAGTTGCGCAGACAATTGGAGGAACAATCCCATGAATGACGACATCAGGAACGTGTACCACCGGATACTCTTCGACAAAAACGCGCCGGGCGAGGCGCCCGATCAGGCCGCCCGGGATCAGTTGCAGGAGGAGTTTGCCCGAAAGCGGCGACGGCTCATGTGGATAGCCAGGGGCTTCATCGCCTTTGAATTCGCGCAGATGGCCCTCTTCGCCATGGTCTACCTGCAGGTGTCCAACACCAAGGTGCTCATCGCGCTGGCCGCGCTGATCATCATGGCCTTTGAGGGCACCGTGCTGATGAAGCTCTGGTACTGGGTCGTCCACACCCGCCTGCTGCTGGTCCGCGAGGTCAAGGAACTGCGGCTGGAGGTCGCGGAATTGGCCGCGCGGAACACGGTTCCCGGAGAATAGACTTCGCCTGCGCACCCCGCACCGTGCCTTCAGGAACTCAAGGCGGGCGGGCTGCTTTCATTCCCTCCTCCCGGTCAGTGTGCCGTATACTTGCCCCGGCGCTCAGGCACTGGTGGATGTGCCGGGCCGGACCTGTCGCCGATAGTGTCTGCGGTCCGCCCGGGCCTTTCCAGCGTCGGCTGTTCTGACCGTCTTTGATTCGAAACCACCCGGCCGGACTTGGCACTGGGGCCCCGACCGGCCGCCGGAGCATTTTTCCATGGGCGCATTGCTGATTTCGGTGCAGCAGGACCTGAACACCCTGGGCATCAAGCACCTGCACCAGTACCTGCTGGCCAACGGGCAGGATTCGCACCTGCTGTTCATGCCGACGGCCGGACGCGACGGGGACCGGCTGCATGCCGGTCTGGCGCGGTTCATCGGGGAGACGCGGCCCAAACTGGTGGCGCTGAGCCTCATGTCGCACGAATTGGCCGACGCCACCGCCGTGACCCGGTTCATCCGCGGAAGCTTCCCCGGGATTCCCGTGGTCTGGGGCGGCATTCAGCCGACGAGCGACCCCGAGGCCTGTTTCGACGTGGTGGACCACCTCTGCGTCGGCGAGGGCGAACGGACCATGCTCGACCTGGCGCGCGCCGCGGAACAGGGGGCGCCCTTCGACGATATCCCGAACATCGCGCGGCGGGTGAACGGAAAATGCGTGCAGAACGATCTCTACCCGCTCATTGAGGACTTGGACACGCTGCCCCTGTTGCGGCGGATCCCGCCGGAAAGCCACGTCGCGCTGCGCGGCGGCGTGGCGCCGCTGACCGACAAGCTTTTCCGCCGCTATGCGCGCCAGGGGGCCGCACCTACGACATAATCTCATCGCGCGGCTGTCCCTTCGACTGCGCCTACTGCTGTAACAACCGGTTCCACAGGCTGTACAAGAACTGGGGCGTGCGCCGCCGCAGCGTGGGCCATATCATCGGCGAGCTGGAACAGGTGCTGGCCGACTTTCCCGGCATGGAGTACATTAACTTCCAGGATGACTGCTTCCTCATCTGCACGGTCAAATTCCTCACCGAGTTTTGCCATGCGTACAGGGAGCGGGTCGGCGTGCCGTTCATCGCCAGAACCACGCCCTCCTCCATCACCGACGAGCGGCTGGGCCTGCTCAAGGACGCCGGTCTGGCGTGGATTAACATGGCCCTTCAGAGCGGCAGCGAGCGCATCTGCCAGGACATCTACAACCGCCGTTCCCTGCCGAAACATTTCGTGGAGGCCGCGCGCGTGATTCACAGGCACAAAATTGCCGCGTTCTACGACGTGATTATGGACAATCCCTGGGAGACGGAGCAGGATCAGCTCGACTCGGTGCGCGTGCTGATCGACACGCCCAAGCCCTTCTTCACCCAGCTCTTCTCGCTCACCTTCTATTCGGGCACGGCCGTGCGGGAAAGGGCCGAAAAGGAATGCCCCGGCGCGATTGAGGACCCCACCGCCAAGAACTACCGCGTGCTCCGCAGGCGGCCGGTGAACGACCTGGTGGAGATTGCCACAACCATGCACGCGCCGGTGATGCGCTGGCTCGTGCGGCGTTATGAGCAAAGCCCCGGCTCCGCGGGAACGCGCCTGGCCATCCTGCTCGCCAAATGGTACAGCCGCGCGCTGCTCGCCCCGTTGACCGTTTTGCGGGAGATCCGAATGTCCAAAGGCGGGTCATGGACAAAGACGCTGCGGGTCCTGCCAAGCTACTTCGGCATGGCGCTTACCTATTACCGGACCCTCTTCCAGAGCCTCTTCTTGGGCAGGTAGCCGGACTACCCGCGCGCTGAAGCCGCCTGGATCGTGTTCTTCATGAGCATGGCAATGGTCATGGGGCCGACGCCGCCCGGCACCGGCGTGATCGCTTTGGCCTTCTTCGCCACCCCCTTGAACTCCACATCACCCACGAGCCGGTAGCCGCTCTTCTTCGAGGCGTCCTCGATCCGGTTCACGCCCACGTCAATCACCACCGCGCCGGGCCGCACCATGCGCGCCTTCACAAATCCCGGCACTCCGATGGCCGCGATGAGAATGTCGGCTGTGCGCGTGATCGCCGCGAGGTTCTTGGTGCGCGAGTGGCACACCGTCACCGTCGCGTCGGCGCCGCGCGCCTTCTGCATCAGCATGGCCGCCACGGGCTTGCCCACGATGTTCGACCGGCCCACGATGACCACGTGCTTGCCCCTGGGGTCATAACCCGAGCGCAGCAGCAGCTCCTGGCAGCCCGCGGGCGTGCAGGGCTTGAGGCAGTCCTCGCCGTTCAGCAGCCGCCCCACGTTCATCGGGTGGAACCCGTCCACGTCCTTGTCCGGGTCAATCGCGTTGAGCACGCGCTGCTCGTTGATGTGCCTGGGCAGCGGCATCTGCACGAGAATGCCGTGCACGCGCGCGTCGGCGTTGAGCTTGGCGATGAGCGTCAGCAGCTTCTTTTCCGTCGTCCCGGCGGTCAGGTCGTGCCTGAAGGATTTGATGCCCAGTTCAACGCAGGTCCTGCGCTTCGCGCCCACATACACCTGGCTCGCCGGATTCTCCCCGACCAGCACCACCGCAAGTCCGGGTTGCACACCCTTCTTGCGCAGGTCCTCCGCGGTGACCTTCAATTCTGCCAGAATCTCCGCCGAAACCTTTTTGCCGTCAATAATCTTGGCGCCGGTCTTGCGTGTTGCCATGGGGTGTGTCCTTCCGTGAGAGGCGCATTGCGCCGGGTGGTTCTTCCTGCGAACAGGCTGAATTATAGCGTTTTCACGGGAAATTGCGCAAGGCGGCAGCAGGGGCCGTCCTGCCTTTGCCCAAATTCCCATCTTGTTGACATGGACGCAAATTTGCTGTAGAATCGAGAAATAATTCTCTACTAATACGGGTGGCAACGAAACGCATGGATGAACCGAAACCGCTGAGACCGACTTCGGAGGCGACGTTGCGGCGTCTGCCGATCTACCACCATCTGCTGCAAAAGCGCCTGGCGACGGGCATCAAGACCATCTCGTGCAGCCAGATTGCGGAAGAGCTGAGTTGCGACGCGACCCAGATCCGCAAGGACCTTGCCGTGACGGGCATCAAGGGCCGGCCGAAGGTGGGCTACGACCTTGCCGCGCTCATCCTGTCCATTGAAATCTTCCTGGGCTGGAGCCGTGTGCGCAAGGCGTTCCTGGCGGGTGCGGGCCACCTGGGTTCGGCCCTGCTCGGCTACAACCGCTTCCACCATTACGGGCTCGACATCGTGGCGGCCTTTGACCGCGACCCCGACCGCGTGGGCACGAAGGTGCACGGGCGCGAGGTGCTCCCGATCAACAAGCTCGCCGGTCTGGCCAAACGCATGCGCGTGGAGGTGGGCATCATCACCGTGCCCGCACCGGTCGCGCAGGAGGTCGCCGATCTCATGGTCGGCGGCGGCATACGCGCCCTATGGAATTTCGCGCCGACCAAGATCAACGTGCCCCCGGGCGTGATCGTGCAGAATGAAGACCTCTACTCCTCACTGGGCGTGCTGCTTCAGAAACTGAGCGCGGCAAACCGGCCGCGCTGACCGTTCGTCATTGCTTCGTCGGGCTTTGTCCTGCCCGCAATGACGATAAAGAAAAGGGCCCCAACCCACCATGGTGGATTGGGGCCAAAATGTGATCAGCCTCTGACCGATTTTCGGTCAGCCGGTGATTATTTCTTGATCAGCCGCAGGTAGTCCAGCCCAAACATGTTGCCCGGCTTCGCCTTTTCATTGGCGCCGACCACCTGCACCTCCAGCTTGTTGTCGCCCTGGGTGAGTTCGAACACGCCGAGCGACTGCTCCTCTTCCGCAAGGACCTTCTTGTTATACAGGTCAAGTTGGTTCTTGACGGGCTGGCCGTTGACGGCCAGCTTGTGGATGCCGTAGTCGGGCGCCTTCGTGAAGCGGCCCATCACCTCGTAGCGGCCCGCCTCGGTCACGGGGAAGGCCAGCACCAGCTTGTCGCCCACCCTGCCCTGCCGCCACCACAACTGCGCCATGCGGCTCCAGGGCGCAACGCCGCCCTGCGGATCCACCTGGCCGCCGTCCACGGACAGGACCTTCATCTTTTCCGCCTCCAGCGCGCCCTCAACGCCCTTTATCTCGGGCACGGCCGGCACACTGAGCAGTGCCGGGTCGATGGCCGGGAAGTTGTCCGTTGCCGCGCCGTCGGCATACCAGTACGCGCACACGGACTGGGCGATTTTCACGTCGGCCCAATGCCACATTTCCAGATCAAAACGGAACGACTTGGTCCAGGGAATGTTGTCCATGATATGAAAGCGGCTCACGCAGGTCTGGCCGTAGTTGCCGGGACCATCGCAGCGGGGCTGGTTGTGGTAGGCATGGGTGAACGGCTCGTTGCAGCACCAGGCATAGCCGAAGTAGTCCTCGGTGCCGGTGCCGAAATGGCTGGGGAAGCTTTCGCCGTCCACATAGATCTTCTCGTCGCCCTCGCCCCACCAGTCTGCCACGGGATTGGTGACGTGAAGCATGACGCCGGCGAAACGGCCCCGTCCGCCGTCGGCGGACATGTAGTTCCAGTCGAGCATCGGCCGGGTGGGCAGGTCGCGCACGCCGCGCCACTTGGCGTGGAAGTACAGCGAGTCCGGCTTCCAGGTCCAGGGCGCGGTGGTCACCGCGCCGGACAGCGTGACCGCAGCCTTGGAATGGTTGGTCACGGAGAGGACCGCCTTCTGCGCAAAGGGCATCACCCAGTGGCTGTAGAGCGTCTTGCCATCCCAGCCCACGCCGCAGGACAGCGACTTGAACGGATTGACGCCCGGTGCGGTGCCGAAGAAATCGCCCAGCGGCGCGATGACCGCGGGGGCTTTGCCGTCAAAGGCGATTTCGAGCAGGCAACCGCGCAGCGCATCGGCCAGGTCCGCCGCGTCGGCCCTGCAGGTGATCCCGTAAACGGCGGCGGGCCCCGCGAGTTCAAGCGACTGCGTCTCGCCCGGCCCCAGCGCAACTTCATAATCGGACGGGACGGCGTTGCCGGGTGCCTTCACTGCCATGTCCGGGGCGGCCAGCGCCTGGGCGGTGGACTCGATCAGCGGCAGGAGTGTCTCGGCCAGTTTGGGGGAATAGGATTGGGCCACCGTGCCGGAGACGTAGGTCCGGTAGTTGATCTGGTAGTAGATGTCGAACTTGCTGACCGTAACCTTGCAGTGCTTCGCGTAGGGGATGGGCAGGTAACTGCTCCAGCCCTTGGAGAGCGACACGGCAATCGGCTTGACAAAGGGTTTGACGCGCCCGTCCAGCATGTCCTCCAGCGACATTTCCACGGCGGGCTTCTCCGCACCGTCTATGTAGATGCGCACGATGCCGCCGTCATTGGCGTTGGCCGACCAGAACCGCACCACTGCGCCCGGCCCGTCCGCGTCCATCAGCACGAACTCCTCGCCCGCGGCCCCCTTCTCCTTGCGCAAATACTGGCCGCGGTCGCCGTTGGCAAACCAGTTCTTCTCCGTCAGCACATTGGGATCCGTCGAGTTCCGGTCATAGCTGGAAAACTGCTTCGTGATGTAGCCCGGTCCCGGCGCGACGGCGAGCCAGTCCAGACTCGACATCTCTTTGAGCAGCGACTCCATGGTAACACTCTGTGCCCCGGCCAGCGGCGCGCACAGCACCGCCGCAATCGCGGCGACCCACAAATATCCACGCATGGCAATTCTCCTCGTGCGGTTCGGTTGCAGCCTGCCGCCATGGTAGCCAAACCGGAAAGGGAAGGCAAAATTCACTGGGAGCGCCGGCGGCCTCGCCGGCTTTCGGGGACAAAGCGTAAACACATCCGGCGTGTCGCCCTTGCCCCCCGTTCCCGCGTTAATTGTCCCATGGGCGGCTCTGGTAGAATGCTGCATGTTCCCCTTTGGAGTACGTTATATGAAGAAAGTGATGTTGTTTATGGCAGGCTTGCTGATTTTTCCGCGAATGCTGGCGGCGCAGGCGCCGGACATTGACGCGCTGCTCGGCGAAAACTGGTACGGCCTGTACATGAATGGGCAAAAGGCGGGGTATTCGCTGAACAAGGTTTCGCGCGACGACAAGAAGCGCGTCCACGTGGTGGAGGATGCCAAGTTCCACGTGTCCATGTCGGGCACGAAGCAGGACATGCACATCTTCTCCGACCGCTGCTACGCGGAGGACGGGCGCCTGATCGAGATTGTTTCGGAGGTGACGGACCCGGCGCAGATGTCGCGGTTCCACGCCGTGGTCAACGGCGAGGAGATGGTGCTGACCAGCACGGTTGGCGGGGGCGACGTGGAGAAGACCTTTCCCCGTCCGCAGGAGTCGCTGATGGACTCGCTGCGCAACGCGCACTGGGCGCGGCAGCATCCGCAGGTGGGCGACGCGGTGAATTTCAGCGTGTT
>CAIXUF010000739.1 GCA_903922535.1 Candidatus Hydrogenedentota bacterium | reverse complement strand
CGGCTGCCCGATGTGGTGTTGTGGTGTTCACGGATGCGGGGGTGGAAATTGGCTCGCTGGCGGTTACACTGACGCCTGGCGAAGCGCGTATTGTCTCCATTTCCTGGACACCGACCACCGGCTCGCACGCTATTTCTGCAATGTTGCAAAGCGTGAACGGGACGCCGGTTGCATCTTCCGGAAAGCTCGCTCCCAACGCCGAAGTAACCGTAAGCGCCGCGCCGAAGCCCAACACCCCGCCGGCGCAACCGGACAATGCGGTCGTGCCATCTTCCGACATTCAGAAAGCGGTCGAGTACGTGTCGCCGCCAGTCGCGCAGACGCTGCAGCCGGCATTTGTGACGGTGGACAAGGTGCGCGAGGGTGCGGCGGCAGTCATCGACGACCAGATCAAGCAAACGAAAAACTCTTTACTAAAGGAGGTGCAGACGGCATCCACGACTCTGTCCATTTCCGCGTCTTCTACGCCCTCGCTCTCCGGATTCGGCGAAACGTCCTCTTCGACGAGTGGCTCCGAACCGGGGACGTCGGGTTCATTTATGAACACCGCATGGGTCTGGACCTTGAACGCATACATTATCTTACTGTCCGCTGTCCGCTTCGGCGTCGCTAACCCAATGGCATTCTATCCGGTCGCGTTTGCACTCTTTTTCTGGGGTGTGTACAAGTTGTATAAACAAATGACGAGACCGCGGTTTGATACGTTTTAGGTTCGTTTTAGGACTTTGCGCGAACCTACAAACAGTGTAGGATAACGCATATACTCAGATGGACAAGGCGAAGATTGCGGATCATGGATGTTTGTATCTTATTGCGGCCGCGGTGGTGGTCTTTGCTATATGCGCGGCGCTCAATGTGCGTCATATCGTGCCGGCAATCGGGCACGCAGTGCTGGTGCCGTTTGATAAATTGCTATCGGAGCGCGGGTTGCATTTGATTGAAACGACGAAGGAGGTTGCGGGGGTTGGGGCGAGTGGTGCCTCAGGTGACCTTCACCCCTCACCCCAGCCCTCTCCCCGTAAGGGGCGAGGGGGCAGCTCCGTAGTTTCAAACATCTCTGCCTCCTCCCCCAACATCTCCGTGCGCATCCTCGCCGCGGCGCCGGATGTGGTGCAGTTTCGTATCATAAATGTCGGCGGAGCGACGGTGCCCGCCGGTTGGATTTTTATCGCCACACTCCCCTCTTCCTCCCGCTACACCTCCCCGCCACAACCCGCGCTCGCGCCGGGACAGGGATTCGTGTATGCGATGGATATAGACAACAACGCGCAGCCATACCAATCGCAACAGCCTCCGTGCGACGTCGTCCCCGCGACCCAAATCTACTACGGCACCCCCTACCCCTTCCAACAATCAAACACCTGCACCAGCCGCATCCAAAACGCCGGCGCGGCAGTCTACCCGACCCAATCCGCTCAAATCCACGGAACCTTTTCAATCATCGTCAACCCGTATGATGTGAGTGGCGAGAGCGATCGCGGGCATAGTATGGCGAGTGTGGGGATATAGAAAAAAGCGCCACAAACCTTTCAGTTCGTGGCGCCGATGCTGTTGATGCTAGGAGGGTTACTTTCTGGATTTTCGTGCACAAGGGGTCGTCGATTTT
>CAIXUF010000738.1 GCA_903922535.1 Candidatus Hydrogenedentota bacterium | reverse complement strand
TGTGGCCCTTGTACCCCGCGCCAATCGCGTGGCAGGCGTCCTCCACGACGGCGAAGCCGTGCTTCTTCGACAGCGCGAGCAGCGCGTCCATGTCGCAGCACTGGCCATAGAGATGCACCGGCAGCACGGCCTTGGTGTTGGGCGTGAGCTTCGCCTCAAGCTTGTTCATGTCCATGTTGCAGGTCACCGGGTCGACGTCGACGAAGTCTACCTCGGCACCGAGCGTCGCGCCCGCCGCGGCGGTGGCGATCCAGGTGAGCGGCGTGGTGAGCACGCGGTCGCCCGGCTTCACGTCCAATGCCAGCAGCGACAGGAACAGCGCCGCCGTGCCGTTGGAAACGGCGCGGGCATGGGTGGTGCCGCAGTACGCCGCATAGTCCTTTTCAAACTGGATACAGGCGTCGCCCGAGGTCGGCGCGTTGTTGCGCAGCACTTCGAGCATGGTTTCCTGCTCTTCGGGGCCGTAAATGGAACCAAACTTGCTTTCGAGTTCGAATTTGATGCTTGCCATGATCCTATTCCTTTCCCTCGCGTGAATGCGGGTTATGAGTCCGTTTGCCGGGCTGCTTTTCGCGCAACGGCCTGATGGCGCAGCCAGGCGGCCACCATCATGAACAGCAGGAAGAATATGCACAGGCACAGGCACATGAGGTTGGTGTTTCTCATGCCGGTCGCCTCGTTGTTCTTCATAAGGCTGCCGATGACGGTCTCCTGAAGGATGGGCCCGATGCTGCCGATGCCGTTCACCAGCCCCGCCACGGCCAGGCCGTTCTTCTCGCCCGCCACCTGCACCGAAGCGGCGCCGCTCAGCAGGGTTTCGGGCCCGAAGATCATGAACCCGACGACGCCGAAACTGAGCGCGACGCCCAGGGCGCTGCCGTCAAAAGTCAGCGCGATGACAAAGCCCCCTATCATGCCCACGGCCGCCACCAGACACAGCATGGCCCAATTGCCCCGGAAGAGCCGGTCCAGCGCCCAGCCCGCGAGTACGGCGGGCAGAATGCCGCAAATGTCGTACACCATGGAGTAGTAGCTGGCATGGGCGGCGGACACGTGCATCTGCACCACCAGGAAGGTGGGCAGCCAGGAATCGAGGGCATAGCGCAGGAACTTGACGCACAGGTAGGAGAAACCCATCATCAGAATCACGGGATGGAAGGCCAGCCGGAAGTATTCGGCCAGAGAAAGATGCTCGCCGCCCTCCTCCTGTATGTCCGCCTCGTTGTCCTGCGCCGGAATCACCAGCGGGGCAAGCCCCACGTCCTCGGGCTTGTCATGATGCCGCCAGATGAGCATCGCCCAGAACAGCGACGCAACCAGGGTTGCGCCCCAGAACGACCAGCGCCAGCCCGCGTAGGCAAGCAGCATGCCGCCCACGGCCTTCACCACCATCGTGCCCACGATATGGCTCGTGGACCAGATCCCCATGATCAGGCCGCGCTCCTGCGGCCGAATCCAGTGGGCCACGGCACCCACGCTGCTGGGCCAGCCCGTGGACTGCAGGAAGCCGTTGAACACCATGAAGATCAGAAAGGTCCAGTAGGTGTTCGCAAAACCAAACACACAATTGACCAGCATGGACAGGCCGAGTCCGCCGACCAGAAGCGTCTTGGGCGCCCATTTGCGCCCGAGAAAACTGGTAACGAACTGCCCGAGCATGTACGCAATCAGGAAAGCGCTCCAGATGTTCGCAATCTGGTTCCAGTCAAGGCCGAGCCCGCCTTCGGCGACCGGCTTGGCGATGAGCGGTTTGGTGAGGCTGTAGACCTTGCGGCAAAGATAGAAGCCCGAATAGGCAAAGTAGGTGCTCAACAGGATGTTCCACCGCCAGTAACGGTGGGCGGGGGTCAACACACCGACCTTGTTGTCGGCCATGGCAGGGTTGTTGGGCATGATGCAAACTCCTGAGCGGGGAAAGATTCCTGAAACGCGTATTCTATGGATTTTCGGGGCGGAGCGCAATACCCAGCGTCCACAAAGAGACGTTCTCCCGAAATTCAAGCCACAAGACCCGCCATATGGCGGTAGGATCGCAGAAAGGTGTTTGGGGTGTGTTAGCTGTTGCGTTTTGTGCGAAGCTCGGGCGCTACTTGAAGTTCAGGGTACAGGCATACAGCAGCGTGGGGCGCAACTGCCCCATGCACCACGGCCAGTCGGGGCCGTCGAGCCGGTTGCTGTAATTCACCACGTAGTACGACCCGTCGCTGAGCGGGGCCACCGCGGCAAAGGCAGTGTCGCCCCTGGAGGGCAGGTCAAAGAGCGGCACGAGCGCCTGCGCGTTCAGATCCACCTCATAAAGACTGGTCCGTTTCCGGGTGAGCGAGTAGAGCGCCAGATTGACCGCATTGTTGATCCGGGACGGCAGACCCCATCCCCGGTCAGAGGGCCCGGCCACGTTGCGGCGGGCGATCACGTAAAACCGGCCGCCATGCCTGAACATAAACGAGGAATCGTACTTGTAGGCCGACGGATGCGTGGTCCAATGGGTCAGGTCCCCTTTGGATGCCGTGCAAAGGAGCGAGCCTCCGCCCACTTCGAGCCGGACCAGGGCAACGAGGTTGCCCTGGTCATCGAAGTCGAATTCCGGCTCCTCGGCACCCACCCGGTCCAGTTGCGGTGCGTCGGAGATGGGGTTCCAGTCGCGCCCGTCCTCCGACGTCAGAAGACGGATATCGCTGGACGTTTCGCCCTTTCCGTACAGGCCGCGGCCGTTGTAGACCGACATGTAGGCTTTTCCCTGATGCTCCCGCACACGCCAAGGCACATAGCCGGGCTTGTAGAAATCGCAAGGCTCGGTCCAGGTGCCGTCCGCCCTGCGCTCACAGGTCAACAGCCGTTTCGGCTCGAAACGCAGCAAATGCACACCCGCCTCGAAGAAGTACAGGAACAGCGAACCGTTGAACGCCAACAGGCGCGGCTCGCGGACATCCGCGCCCAGCGCGAATTCGGCCTCCCTTTTCCAGGCGGACCGGTCCGTCGTGCTTAGCACAACCAGGCGCGCATTGGGCGAGGCAAAATGCGTGGGCGCCGTGCGAAAGACCAGGTACAGGCGTCCATCCAGAGAAGCCATGTCGCAGTTGTTGTTGGCGGGCCGCAGGGCGAGATCCGGAGGCAGACCCGGTCCGGGCGCCACTGCGGACGGAGCGGAACACCGGATGTTTCCGGCACACACTGTGTCAAATGCCGTCGGCTCGCCATACCGCGCCAAACAAGCGATCACACAAACGACCGAAACCAGAACGCCCACGCCCGCCTTCACTGTCAGGGCTGCCAGCTTTCTGAATCGCGGGGCCCGTCGGATTTGCATGTTGATTTTCACTCCAAGACAGAAATTATACACCAGGAAGAAACGTTCCCTATGGTG
>CAIXUF010000737.1 GCA_903922535.1 Candidatus Hydrogenedentota bacterium | reverse complement strand
TGTGCACCGCGGCGCGCCCGTCGCCATAGGGACTTGGCCGTCCGGTCATCGCGTCATGCGCGGCGTCGTTGTGGAGCAGCTCCTCCACCTCGGCGACGATGCGCCCGGGCTCTGTGCCGACAAGCCGGGCCATGCCCGCGTCCACTGCCTCGGGCCGTTCGGTCACATCGCGCATCACCAGCAGCGGCACGCCCAGCGACGGTGCCTCCTCCTGGATACCGCCCGAATCGGTCAACGCGAGCCGGGCGCGCTTGAGCAGATGGATGAACTGCATGTAATCGACGGGTTCAATCAGGTGAAGCCCCGGCGTGCCGCGCAGCGGCTCCACCGCGGCGCGCACGTTCGGGTTGGGATGAACGGGGAACACAATGTCCAAGCCCGGATTGCGCCGCGCGATTTCCAGCAGCGCCGAGCCGATTCCGCTCATGGCACCGCCGAAACTTTCACGCCGGTGCGCGGTGACCAGCATCATGGGACGCTCCCTGCCCAGGGACTCCAGCAGCGGGTCGTCAAAGCGGTGCGGCAGCGAAACGATGTACCGGAGCGCATCCACCACGGTGTTGCCCGTCACCACGATGCGCCGGGGCGAAATACGCTCGAACAGCATGTTTTCCCGGGCTTCCTCCGTCGGCGCGTAGCGCCAGTCGCACATGTCGTCGATCATGCGCCGGTTCATTTCCTCCGGAAAAGGACGCCATTTGTCGCGTGTGCGCAGGCCTGCCTCGACATGCCCCGACTGGACCTTGGCATAGAAGCAGGCCAGTGCGGCGGCAAACGCGGTGGTGGTGTCGCCGTGGTACAGGACCATGTCCGGCTTTTCTTCGGCAAGAATGTTGCGCACGCCCGTGAGCACATCGCAGGTCACATCGTAGATGGTCTGCTTTGGCCGCATCAGGTTTAAATTGTAATGCGTCGGCAGTTCAAAGAGGGACATGACCGGCGCGATTAATTCGCGGTGCTGGCCTGTAAGGCACACGGCCACGCGCGAAAACACGTCCGGCCTGGCGGACAACTCGCGGATGAGCGGGGCCATTTTGATGGCTTCGGGACGCGTGCCCATGACTATGAGGATCTTCATTGGGGAGATTTCCTGACAGGGTTTGGGGCAGGGAGAACTCCCGTGCCCATGGAAATTATACTCCCCAGTCGGGAAAACATGACAACGACGCGAGGCTTGTCAGGATTTGTAACGCCCGGGATCGATTCCGTGCCGCTCCACGCGCAGACCCATCAGGCGCTCCGAAATGCCCAACTGCCGCGCGGCCCGGGCCTTGTTGCCCTTGCAGTCCTTGAGCGCCTCGACAATCATTTCGCGCTCCACCCGGTCCAGTGTCTCCTGGAGCGTGCCCGTCATGATGGTGTTGGACGCCTCGGCCGTTTGCAGCGTCGGCGGCAGATGGTGGCCGTGGACCACATCGTCGTTGGTGAGCAGCACGGCGCGCTCAATGCAGTTTTCCAGCTCGCGCACGTTGCCCGGCCAGTGGTAGCTCATGAGCATGTCAATGGCCGGCGTCGAAACGCGCCGCACGTACTTGTGATTTTCTTTGCTGTACTTTTCGACGAAGAAATTGGCCAGTTCGAGGATGTCCGTGCGCCGGTCGCGCAGCGGCGGAATGAAGATCGGGAAAATATTCAGGCGGTAGTAGAGATCCTCGCGGAATTTTCCTTCGCGGATCAGTTCCTCCAGCGGCCGGTTGGTCGCGGCGAGCACGCGCACATCCACGCTCACC
>CAIXUF010000736.1 GCA_903922535.1 Candidatus Hydrogenedentota bacterium | reverse complement strand
GCCATGTTCATCAAGCTCGACTACCTCCACATCCTGCGCGTGCTGAAAGAGATAAAGGCGCGCAAGCACTGCATGGAGGAGTACGGCGCGGCCTACGCGGCCGAGGGGCTGATCACGCTGGCCGGGAGCCGGCTCTACACGAGCCTGGCCGACACGGACGCGGTGATCGACGATGCGCTGGGGCGCTTTGAACGGGTACTGTCCAAGGCCGACGCGTCGCTGCTCAACAAGGGGGCCAAATGATGAACGACATCACGACCGCCCGGCAGGCCGTGCTGGCCATGGGCGTCAAACTGGTGGAGACGGGGTTGGTCATCGGCACCTGGGGCAACATCAGCGTCCGGGTGGGCGACAAGATGGTCATCACGCCCAGCGGCGCCGACTACGCCACGCTCACGCCGGAGGACCTGCCCGTCGTGGACATCGCCACGGACACCTGGGAAGGACCCAAACCGTCCAGCGAACGGGGTCTGCATTTGGCCGTCTTCCGCGAACGTCCGGAGATCAACGCCGTGATTCACGTCCATTCGCCGCACGCCTCGACCATGGCCGCGGCGCGCCGCGAACTGCCGCCCATTCTTGACGACGTCGCACAGATGATTGGTCCGGGCGTGCGGGTGGCCGACTATGCGCTGCCGAGCACCAAGAAGATCGTGCGCCAGACCATGAAGGCGCTCAAGGGCCGCATGGCGGCGATCATGGCCAACCACGGGGCAATCTGTCTTGGCCGCACGCTCGATGAGGCGCTGCTCTGCTGCCAGGTGCTCGAAAAAGGCTGCAAAGCTTACATCGAGGCCGAATTCCTGGGCGGCGCAAAGGAATTGAACAAGTTCGAGGCCTGGGTCATGCACCAGGTCTTCATCCGAAAGTACTCGAAGCAGTGGACGGGGAAGTAGGGTGCGTGAAATGTCGCGAGGCGACATGGAACGCACCGTCTTTCGCGTGTGACAGGAGGGGATGGTGCGCTCCGTCTTGCTCCGCAAGACTTCGAGCACCCTACACGACTTCCTCAGGCCATGGACAATATGGACGATATGGACGGCATGGACAATATGGACTCGACAGAAGTTCCTTGAGTACTCTCCGCGTTTCTGTCCATTTGGTCCATCGTGTCCATCCTGTCCATATCGTCCATCGCGCTCAGCCGCCGCCCGCTTCCGCCCCTCACCGCGGCGCGATCATATCTATCTCCGCCAATTCCTCAGCGTCGAAGTGCAGGCGCTCCAGCGCGGCGGTGCATTCGGTGATTTGGGCCGGGGTGCGCGCGCCGATGAGCGCGCTGGTGACGCGCGGGTCGCGCAGAACCCATGCGATGGCCATCTGCGCGAGGGACTGTCCCCGCCGCAGCGCTATTTCGTTCAACTGGCGCACCTGGTCCACTCTTGCCGGGGTGACCTGCTGCGGCTGGAGGAACCCGTCCGGATCGGCGGCGCGGGACTGCGGCGGAATCGGATTGGCCGGGTCCAGGTACTTGTCGGAGAGCAACCCCTGGGCCAGCGGTGAAAACACGATGACCCCGGTGCCGTAGGCGGCCGTGTACAGGAGCAGATCGGTCTCGACCCAGCGGTCAAAGATGCTGTAGCGGGGCTGGTGAAGGGTGAGCGGCGTCCAGCCGCGGCGCTGGACCGTTTCGGCGGCCTGCACGAAGAACGCGCCGCGGTAGTTGCTGACCCCGGCATAGAGCGCCTTGCCCTGCCGCACGATGAGGTCGAGCGCCCCCAGGGTTTCCTCCAACGGTGTGTTGGGGTCGGGCCTGTGCGAGTAGAAGATGTCGACGTAGTCCAGCCCCATCCGTTTCAACGACTGGTCGAGGCTGGCGGCGAGGTACTTCTTGCTGCCCCATTCGCCGTAGGGTCCGGGCCACATGTGATAGCCTGCTTTGGTGGAGATGACCAGTTCGTCCCGGTGGTCGGCGAAGTCCTGCTTGAGTATCCGGCCAAACCGCTCTTCCGCCGCGCCGGGCTCGGGCCCATAGTTGTTGGCCAGGTCGAAGTGGGTGATGCCCAGATCGAAGGCGGTGCGCAGCATGGCGCGGCAGTTGTCATGATCGGCGCGGGTGCCGAAATTGTGCCACAGCCCCAGCGACAGGTTGGGCAGGTGCAGTCCGCTGTGGCCACAGCGGCGGTAGGTCATGGTGTCATAGCGTTTCGGGTTGAACGGCATGGCCCGGTTCTCCTGTATTTCGGTTCCAACGGGGCGTTTCGTTCCGTCATCCCCGCGGAGGGGGATGCGTCTTCTTTGAATTATGCAGCCGATGCCGGGCGTGCCGGCCACTTGTTGAAGGCTCCTTTCACAGGGAGAACAAGAACCGTGGATTCTTCGCAACAATTGAGTGCAACGCCTGGGGTCTTGGACGGCTCCCGGGTTGTCACAGCCGCCAGGGTTCGCGCATGGCGCGCTTGAGCATCCCGTTTGCGGCATCGTCGTCGATGAAGCGTTCGCGCACGGGATCCCACCGCAATTTGCGCTGCAGATTGAACGCGATCCAGGACAGTTGGCAGACAATGTCCGACCGCGACGCCGTGTCGATGTGCGCAATCGGCTGCGTCCGCGCGCGCACGGCATCGAGGAAATTCTGCTGGTGCTGGTCGCTGACCGGCAGCCGAATCTCGTCCGGCCCGAAGGTTTCCGTGAGCAGCGATTTCGGCTCCGCCTCGATCGCGCCGCGGTTGACCCAGACCCATCCGTCCGTGCCTTTGAACGTGATTCCGTGCCGCACGCCGTCAAGGCCGGGCCCGGCGCCCGTGAAATGCATCGTCACGCCGTCGGCGTACCGGCAGTTGACATCCCACCAAAGCGGATTGTCGCAGATGGCATCGTCCGTGGAGAACAGGGCCGATCCGTCGATTTCGACGGGCCCGGTGTCCTCCGTTCCATGCCCCCACTGCGCGATGTCGATGTGGTGAATGCCCCACCCCGCGACGTAGCCGAGCGAGTAGTCGCTGATATGGAACCAGTGCGGGTTGATGGTGCGCTGTTTGATGTACGGCGCGACGGGGGCCGGTCCGAGCCAGAGGTCGTAGTCATAGCCCGCCGGAATTGGCTCCGGGTCGTAGCGTTTCAGGCCTGTCCGCTCCGCCGAGCCGGAGTGAACGCCCACGTCGATATGAACGAGCTTCCCGATGCGCTTGTTGCGCACCAGTTCGCAGGCGTGCCGAAACTCCTGCGACGAGCGCTGCTGCGTGCCGAACTGGAAGACCCGCCCGTGCCGGTGGACCGCGTCGCGCAGGACCTGCACCGCCTCGATGCTGACGCCCAGGGGCTTTTCGACATAGACGTCCTTGCCCGAACGCACCGCGGCAAGGGCATGCAGCACGTGCCAGTGATCGTTTGACGCCACCAGCACCGCGTCGATGTCGTCACGCCCCACAAGCTCCCAGAAATGCTCATACACCACGCAGTCCTGGTTCCCGTATCGGGCGTTTGCCAGGTCCCGCGCGGCGTTTCTCGCCTCGGGTTTCACGTCGCACACCGCAACGAACTGCGCATCCTTTGAATCGAGAAAGCAGTTCATGTCCGCCCGGCCCATGCCGCCGGTGCCGATGCCGGCCATGACGATCCGTTCGCTGGGCGCCCGCGCTCCGCCCCTCCCGAGCACCGAGGCGCGAACTATCTGCGGAAACACCGCCATGCCGGCTGCCATGCGGCCTGTTCCCTTCAGAAAGCCCCGCCGAGAGATTCCACCCGTAGCCGACATAATGCGACCTTCCCATGTTGTGCCGCGCCAGCCTGCTGTATGATCAGTGCGGCTTTGGGAGCCATTCTATCAGGGGTGCCATTTCCGGTCAACGCCGATTTTCGCATGAACGAATGCGCCCCGGTTTTTGAGCGCTTTGGCCGGCAAATGAGCGATGAACAGGGCGGTCCAGAATGGCTCTACTTTGACAGCAAATTCACTGCCTATTCCACGCCCGGCCGGTTGCGCGAACGCGGCGTACACTTCATCATCATCCGCCGCCGGGGCGCGCGGATGGTGCGCGACCTGCCAGCCCGGCCCGCAAAGGACTGGACAAGCGCCGTCATAGACACGCCCCGGCGCCGCCATCAGCGCATCCGCCACTTCGACGACAGCGTCGCGCTGGACGGATATCCGGGAACCTGCCGCCAGGTGGCCGCCGACTTCCGCCGCGGCCCCCCCCACCCTGTTCATCACGGACAACGAAGACGTTTCCGGCAGGGAAATCGTCACCCGCCACATCCGCCGCAGGAGCATCGAAAACGACATCGGCATCAACGTCAATTTCTTCCATGCGGACTGCCTGTCCAGCGAGGCGAGGCTCAACGTCAACACCGACGTTGTCATGACGGTGCTCGCCAACGGCTGCGAACGCATGGAACCCAAACAACTCCACCGGAAATTCATCGAGACGGGAGGCGATATAAGCCTGAAGGGCGAGGACATTGTCGTCTCATTTTACCGGCGCTCACACAATCCCGTCATCGCACAGGAAAAGCTCGACCGGAACCTCCCGCCCATCCCCTGGCTGAAGAACAAACGCCTGCGTTTCGAGTTCAAATAGTCTCAATTCTGGGGTGCGTCTCACCCCGCGAAAATCGGCGTTGTCGGTCTATCGATCCGATTAGATTGCCTTGAATTGGCGGCGCAAGCGGGTGCTACTGAACGATGTGGTGGCACTTGACACCTACTTCTTGGCGGAAATCTGCCGCTTCAATTCATCGACCGCGGCGTCGAGCAGGGAGTCGCGGGCGCGGGTGAACTGGGCTTCATAGAGACCGACCGTGGCGGGGATGACGATGTCGGGCTCCACGCCGCCGTCGCCTTCGGCGTTTGTGGTGATGAGCACGTTCCCCTTTTCATCGACGTAACGGCCGACGGGATAGTGCACGACGTATCCGCCGGGCATGGTGATTTCGCCGCCGACCTGGGCGAGCGAACCCTCGGTGCCGAGCACACCCATGACGACGACGTTGGACTGTCCCTGCAGGGCGCGGGCGATGACCTGGCCGCTGTCGCGGGTGGAGCGGTGGACGAGGACGATGATGCGGCCGTCGTAGTGGGGCTGTCGCGGCCCGACCTGGATGCCCTCCTTCTCGTCAAGGGCAAAGCCGTTCTTGTTGGTGTCGAAGGTGACCAGCCGTCCCAGGTTTCGACCCGTGTCCACAAAGTGTCCGGCGAAGGCTTTGGCCAGCGCCATGTCACCGCCCTGGTTGCCGCGCAGGTCGAGGATGAGGCCGGGCGTCTTGTCGTGGATGAATTTGTCGATAACTTTCTTGAAGGCACGGTCGGGGAAGGGGGTCATGAGCGTGTTGGACTGGGACAATATATTAATGTACCCATAGCCTCCCGGCAGGGTGCGGCTTTCAAAGGGGGACTCGACCTCGCTGAAATCCCTGGCGTAGTGGACCACATCGCCGAGACCGGCGTACTTGTCGTCCTGCGCGGTCAGCGTGGCGGTCTGCGGCTTCTGCGCGTCCCGGTTCTTGAAGGTGACCTTGGCGGTGGCGCCGACGGGACCCCGGGTCAGAAACATGCAGCGGTCGAGCGTGCGGCCGACATAGGTGGACGCGGGGGCGTGGCTCCACAATTCCGGCGCGGCCTTGAGCGCCTCTCCGATGGGTTTGCCGTTCCACTGGGTGATTTGGGCGCCCCACCTGATGCCCGCCTTCTCGGCGTCGCCGCCCTTGGCGATGCGGTAGACGACCACGAGATCATTGTCCAGCGGGGCGACTGAGATCCCAAATCCGCCACCGATGGCGTCCTGCCGGAAGTCCTCCTCGTCACTGACCTCCATGTAGCCGTCGGGCAGGGAATGGACATACTGGCGCAGCGCGACATAATAGGCGCGCTTGTCGTCGCGGGCCTGGGCGTCGGCCACGCGCACGGAATAGGTGTCATAGAGGGCGTCCCACTTGATCCCCTTCCACCCGGTGAATGGGTATTCGCGGGAGAGCCGGGCATGCAGGAGATCAAAGGCCTCAATCCAAGTTCGGCCCCGGAAATCGCCCTCGGCGTAGCCGGCCATGGCCCCGCCCTTGCGGGGAACGGGGAAAGGTATGCCGAAGATGGGCATGGTGGCGGTGGTGCAGCCGGTGAGGAAGGTTAGTGCGGCCAGCAACAGAACCAGCCCAGCCCGGCAAGACCGGTGGGCGGCGTGTCGGCGCTGCAGTGTGATGGGCATGGCGTAGGACAATCCCGCTTGCGTTGGGTGTGCGACCCTTTGGAAGCGTGCCGCCGGTCGGTGACAACGTTCCTTATATATCATGCCACAGGCGCGGGCGTGTGCGCATCTTTCGAACAGGCGCGCTCAGCCGAGTTCATGCAGCGCGGCGTCCAGCGCCAGCCCGCCAATCCCGCCGTGGGAGGCGTTCCAGAGGGCAAATCCGTCGCGCACAAGAATGACCTGGGGCGACTGGTGGGTGACACCGAGATGGACGGCGATTTCGTTGGACAGCTCCCGGGATTCGATGACCCGGACGAAGTACACTTTCGGCGCCGTTTCCCCCAGCACGCGCTCCCATGCCTGCATCCGGTTGTGGGCGGCTGCGGAAACGGGGCAGCGGGTGCTGTGCTTGAAGATGAGAATGGGCTCCCGCTCGCTCTCCACCAGGAGCGCGTCGAATTCTTCCAGGGTGGTAATCTCGCGCATGTCGATTCTCCATGCCATCCGGGTTTTGCCGGGTTTCGGGGCCGGATGGTATACTCGTTACTCTACTTTTCTAACACTTCCAACGGTGCAAATGCTGTCCACATGACCCCAAGAGTATACATAAAGACCTTCGGTTGCCAGATGAATGAGCACGACAGCCAGCGAATACTCGATTTAATGGCTGATTCCGGCTACCTTCCGGCGGCTTCGCCCGAAGAGGCCACGCTGATCGTGGTCAACACCTGTTCGGTGCGCCATAATCCTGAAAACAAGGTGTTCAGCTTCCTGGGCACACTGCGCGGGATAAAGCAGCGCCGTCCGAAGACGGTGGTGGCGGTGGCGGGCTGCGTGGCCCAGCAGGAGGGGCGGCACATACTCCAGCGCGAGCACCTTGTGGACCTGGTGTTCGGCCCGGACCAGATGTTCCGTCTGCCCGAGCTGGTCGGCCGGGTGCGCGCCGGGGAGCGGGTGTGCGCGACCGAGTGGCTGCCCCGTGAGGGCCGCACCCAGAACTTCATCCCCGAGGAATGGGTGGAGCGCGGTCACGTGGAGGGGTTCAAGGCGTACATTGCCATCACCAAGGGCTGCAACAACCTGTGCAGCTTCTGCATCGTGCCGCGCACACGCGGGCGTGAGGTGTCGCGGGAGCCGGAGAACATCCTGCGCGATGCGCGCAGCCTGGTGGCCCGCGGGGCGAAGGAGATATGGCTGCTCGGCCAGAACGTGAATTCTTACCGGGCAGCGGAAGAGTTCGGATTCTACGAGCTGCTTGACGCCGTGTCGCAAATAGAAGGGTTGAAGCGGCTTCGCTTCACGTCGCCCCATCCGAAGGACTGGAACAACGCGCTTTCGGACTTGATGGCGGCGCGACCGGCCATTTGCAGGCAGTTGCACCTGCCCTTCCAGGCCGGTTCCGACCCCGTCCTGAAGGCCATGCGCCGCCGCCACACCATTGCCGAATATCTGGACAAGGTGCGCTATCTGCGGCAGGCCGTGCCGGGGGTGGAGATCAGCACGGACCTGATCGTGGGCTTCCCGGGCGAGACGGACGAGAATTTTGAGGGCACCCTGGCTGTTCTACGGGAAGTGCGCTTCAGCCAGGTGTTTCCGTTCAAGTATTCGCCGCGCCCGGAAACGGCCGCAGCGGCGCTGCCCGATGACGTGCCGCGGGAAATCAAGGATGCGCGGCTTGCCCGGGTGATCGCGCTGCAGGAGGAGATTAACCGCGACTGCCAACAGGGGTTGGTGGGCACGGAGCAGGAAGTCCTCATCGACGGACCGCATCCGCGGAAACCCGGCTGGATGAACGGCCGCACCGACGGTTATCGGGCCATTGCGGTGAAGGGCGATGGCATTGAAATGGGAGACCTTGTCCGCACACGGGTCACCGGCCATGAAGGCCACTGGCTTGTGGGAGAGGCGGGCTGACGGGTTGCATGCTGACAGCCGAGGGCGGCTGTCCCACATGAGCGAAAGGGAAGAGTCATGGAAATCAAAGCGGTGGTGTCCGGCAAGCTGAGAAAAGGCGGGGATGACGCGTGCCTGGTTGTGCCGGTGTATGAAAAGGAATTTCCCCTGCAAAGCGCGGTGCTCGACCCGGCGCATGCGGCGGTGTTTGCGGCGCTGGCCGCGCGGGAGGCCGTGACGGGGAAGGCGCAGGCCACCTACTACCTGCCGACGCCGGGCGCGGCCTGCGGCGGAGTGCTTGCCCTGGGGCTGGGCAAACGCGACACCTGCAATGCCGAGACACTGCGGCGGGCGGCGGGCAAGGCGGTGCGGCATTTTTCGCGGCACCGTGTGGCGCGGCTCGTTCTCGACGCCTCCGCCTTTCCGGAACTGCCGGTCGAGGCTTTCGTGGAGGGGCTGGTGCTGGCGCAGTACGACTTTGACGTGTACCGCAAACGGCCGGAGGACAAACCCGCCCCCGTGAAGGTTGAGGGGGTGACCGTTGTCGTGGCCGACGGCAAGCGGGCCGAGGCCATGGAGCGGAACTGCGGTCTTGCCGCGCTGATTGCGACGGGCGTGAACGGCGCCCGCCAGCTCGCCAACACGGCGGCCAATGAGATGACCCCGGCGGCGCTGGCCGAATTTGCCCAGGGCATCGCGCAGCAGTCCGACTGCAAATGCACCGTGCTCGACGAGAAGAAAATGGCCAAGCTGGGCATGAACGCACTCCTCGGCGTGGCCAGGGGCGCGGACAACGAGCCGAAACTGATCCTGCTGGAATACCGCCACCCGAAGGCCACCAAGACCGTGGCCGTCGCGGGCAAAGGCGTCTGTTTTGACTGCGGCGGCATCAGCATCAAGCCGGCGCAGAACATGCACGAGATGAAGTACGACATGTGCGGCGCGGCGGCGGTGCTCTGCGCCATGATGACCATTGCCTGGCTGCGGCCCACGGTGAACGTCATCGCCGTCGTGCCGGCCGTCGAGAACAAGACCGGCTCGCGGGCGCAGACTCCGGGCGACATTGTGCGCGCGTACAACGGCAAGACCATCGAGGTGCACAACACCGACGCCGAGGGCCGGCTGATCCTGGCCGACGCGATGGCCTACACGGTGGACAAGTACAAGCCCGACACGATTGTCGATCTCGCCACGCTCACGGGCGCGTGCGTGGTCGCGCTCGGCCACTGCTGCGCCGGGATTCTGGGCAACGACGACGCGCTCATGGACGGGCTCATCCAGGCGGGCGAGGCCACGGGCGACCGGCTCTGGAAACTGCCACTTTGGGACGACTACAAGAAGCAGATGGAGGGCACCCATGCCGACCTCTGCAACATCGGAACCGGCCGCGACGCGGGCGCGATCACGGCGGCGGCGTTCCTCCAGCATTTTATCGGCGATACCCCCTGGGCGCACCTCGACATCGCGGGTGTGGCTTATGGCGTGAAGGGTGTGCCCCACCTCAATTCCAAGCACGCCACAGGCTTCGGCGTGCGCCTGCTGGTCAGGTGGATCATGGATCTGGCGGAAAAGTAGGACGAGTGGGGTGCGTTTCGCTGCGCACACCGTCGTTCAGGACGTCATCATTCCGGACACACCCGTCTCTGGCATGAGTGAATTACGGGCGGGCGCTTTTGCGTGTTGTGGTTTTGCGCACACACCGATTTATGTTCTTCGGATGGCGCTTTTTGACAATGAGGCACAGGAAATGTGAAACAGACGGCATTTCCAGCCTGACGTTGCGGAGCATTTG
>CAIXUF010000735.1 GCA_903922535.1 Candidatus Hydrogenedentota bacterium | reverse complement strand
TTTTTTACCCTTCACCCTTCAAATTTCACCCTTCACCCTTCACCCTTCATCCTCAGCGACTTCACCAGTTCAAGCAGTCTTCCCTCAACCTGGTCATACTGAAGCTGCCCCCGTTTGTCTATAAGCACGGTCTGCGGAATGAAATTCACTCCGTAATTCACAAAAGTCACAAACGGGTCGGCATCCCTTCCCACCGGAAACCGCAAACCGTACCGCCGCACATACTCGGCAACCTCATTCGCGTCGCTCCCGGCATCATGCACCGCCACTATCGCCACATCGTCGGCGACGCCCTCATACACATCGTACAGGGCGCGCAACTGATTGATGCGGTTGGCGGAAAACGCGCTGTCATCAAAGCCCCCCCACATCGTAAGGACCACCACTTTCCCCTTTAACTTCTCCAAGTCGAGCGGCGTCGAGTTGAACCAGTCCGAACACTGAATCTTCGGCGCCGCCTTGCCCAAGAGCTTGGACAGATCATTTCGGCCGGTGATCGGAGGCCGCTTGCCCAGATCGGGCTCAAACGGCTCCAGGCGCAATTCCACTTCACCCGTCTGGTCCAAATTGACCTTAAAGTCCTTCCGGAGCAAACGAAGCGCATGCTCCGCGCGGAAAGTCACCATGTTCTTTTCCGGCTGATATCCGAGTCGAAGTTCAAAAGCGCCCTGCTCATCCGACAGGAAACGCATCGGCGGTTCGGCGTCCAGCGACTCAATCAGCACCTTTCCAACCGGTCCCTGACCCTCGGGAACGCTAATGTTCCCCTTGATTACCGGAAGTTCCTTCAACCGCATCGCCGACAGTTCCGCCTTGAGCGCCTCCCCCATGTCCACCGGCACCTGCGGCAGGTCCGCCGTGCGGTATCCAGCAGGCGCGCCGACAAGCAGCATCCCCTTTGGCGCGCCCACCCGCAGGCTGAAAGCCCCGTTCTTGTCGGTCAGACACTCCTCATACACCGTGCCATTCACGCTGAAGGAAACGTGCGAACCCGGACAGGGCTTGTCCCCCGGCAGCAGCACCTTTCCGGTAATCGCGCGCGTGACCGGCATTTCCAGGTCCGCCACCGCGCCCTCCGCCTTGGAGGCGTCCACATTCACCGGCACCGGCGCCGCATAGTCCGGGTGCCGCGCGGTGGCCAGGTATCCGCCCGGTTCAACCCGGGCGCTGTAAAACCCTTCCGGGTCGGTGACACCAAACGCAAGCTCCCGCTGTCCCCCAACACCCGAATCGAAAATGGACACCCGCGCCGACGACAAAGGCTTGCCCTTCGCCGTGACCCGCCCCCGCACCGGCACCCCGTCATACAACTGAATGTCCTGTCTCTTTTCCCGCACCGGCAGATAGGCCACGTTGGAGTCCGCAAAACGGTGATGCCCCACCACCAGCTTCACGAATCCCCCCACCGGTATGCAGTCGATGGAAATCTCACCCTTGTCATTCGCGCGAAGCGGCGCAAAACCCTTTTCCACCAAGTCCTCAACAACAACGCCAAACGCGTCGCAAACAATCATGGACCGTATCCGCGCCCCCGGAATTGGATTAAAGGCACGGTCGGTGACCCGGACATTGACGCCTGCGGCGGGTCCCAGCACGAGGTCAAATTCCATGTCATTGATCGGAAGCCCGCTCTTGCCCGCCAGACACAGCCCCGCCTTGAACGCAACCACGTCTGCTGGCAGGATTTTCACATCCCCAAAGGAAAACACACCGTCCTTGCCGGTGCTTTGCTTCTGCACGCTGCGGTTCTGCTCCAGCCAAACCGTCGCCCCCTCCACCGCCGTCTTGTCGGGCATAAGCACCCGCCCCTTCAGGGTCAACGCGAACGCCGGGGTTCCCAACATACACATGGCAAGGAGGCAAAACGCTGCCTTCCTGAAAACATGGCTCATTCTTCTTTGTCTTTCTATGGCGTGGAAACAATATATCGAAGCGGGGGCAGACCGAAGGTGCGTAATGTTACCACGCCATTCGCATCAAGCAGATACGTCGTCGCAACCCCGGGCGCAACGCCAGCAAAAACGGGCAATGGGGAGTCCTTGCACGCATACCCGCCGCGCACAACCACTGCGGCGTCCCATCCCGTCCGTCTTGCGGCGCGCAGCGCCTGATCCAACCCCTCGACCACAGGTCCGGCCTCGCCTTGTTCACAGAACACAACCAAAGAGGGACGACCGCCTGGTTTGTTCACCGTTCCGCAAACGGTCTTTTCATCCCGCCACTTGCCCACATTGAAGCCAACCCCTCCACTCTCCTTTTTCATGATCCCCGGCACCGTAAGCGTACCCAAGTCCTTGGTTTCGTTCGGGGCCAGGTTAAAGTTGGCCGATTCGCCCTGGCTGCCGGCCCCGGCAACGGCGCAGCGCTGCGGCACTCCCACAGGCACCGCATCCCAACGAAAACGGCCTTCGGCGTCCGTGACGGTCCGCCACAACAGAAGCGGATCTTCCACCGGGCTGTCCGGGAAGGCCGCGCCCACGATCACGTCGGGCACGGGTTTTCCCTTCTCATTCACCACCATCCCGGCAACCGTGCCGTAAGGCACAAGCTTCACCTTCGCCCCCGCCGCAGACGCGCGATCCAGGGCAAACACCGCCCCCGCGGCTTTCGTGGGATGCTCGGCAATGCCTATGATGCGACCGTCCTGCGGGAGATTGACCACCCGAATCTGCGCCATGCCGTTTGCCTCGGTCGGAAGCCAGCCGAACTGCCACGGACGCACCAGCGTGATAACCGCTCCCGAAACGGGCGTGGACTCATCCTCCTCAACCACCTCCACCTTGTAGGTGGGCAAAGGCACCAGCCACAGCCCGGGCAGGTCCACCGGCGCGCCCGGCGGCACCGTCACGCGCATTGCGCGCGGGTCCGGCGGAAGGTAGCCCGGCGTCGCGTCAAAGTACAGTATGTTTTCCCCCTCCGCCGCAGCCAGGCGGAATTCGCCCTTCGCATTGGTCCGCACCATCGCCGCCACGTTGCCCCCGCTCTCCATCCGAATCCGCACCCCCTCCACCGGCTTGCCCGACACGGCGTCCCCGATGCTTCCCCGGATTTCCCCGGCACCGGCCAGCCCCAGCGGAATCGTCTGTTCCGGCAGTTCCCCGCTCACCGTCACTTTCTGCCAGCCCGCCGTCGTCTGGCCCACGGCCGTTGCCTGGCACAAATACGCGCCCGGCTTCAGCCGCAACGAGAAAGAACCCGACCCGTCCGTAGTGCCCATGGACGTGTCATGCGGCGGCTGGGCGTTGCGCAGCACAACCACGGCCCCCGACACCGGGGCCTGGCTTTGGCGCGACTTGACCTCGCCATGAATCAACACACCGCGGGTCATCTTCACCTTGACATCCTCCTGGCCCGAAACGATTTCGTCCACCGCTTCCTGGGCGTAATCAGGATGTCCAATCTTCAGCGCCACCGTGGCCCCCTCGGGCAGCCCCTCAATCCTGAACTTGCCCTGCGCGTCACTCTTGGGCTCTGTCATGCCCAGTGCGGCCAGTTTGGCCAGGGGAATCCCCACCTTGGATGGACGCACCAGGGCAATCCGCGTGATGCGCGCGCCCGGCACCGGGTCGCCCTTGTCGTTCACAATGGTCCCGCTGACGGAAACCGGAGCCCGCATCGAAAGTTGCACCGCTGCGGACGTCTCTCCCAGGACAAGCGTAAGATGTTCGCCCGAGAATCCAAAGCCCGCGGCAACCGCAAACACCCCCACCGCCCCCTGAAACGGACCCTCCACGCGAAACTGCCCCTCCCCGTCCACCTTCGCCTCGACCAGTTCGCCTCCAATTCCCGGCTCGACAAACACCCGCGCCGCAGCCACCCCATGCCCCGCCCCATCCACCACCTGTCCGGTAATGACCGTGGTCTGGGCCACGCAGGCCCCGCACAGCGCCACCATCACGATTCCTCTAAGAAACATAGTCTATCCCTTCATGCCAGCCTAATGTGAAGCAGGCACGTTTGTCTCGTCCTGACCATAAGTTGACACATGTTGAGTCTCAGTTCAATGTTTTCTTGCGGCGCGCGGCGTGCCCGATTGCCCGCCCCGTGCGAATTGGCTATGATTGCCCCGGCCTGAGCGGAGGATAGGGCAACGCAGGA
>CAIXUF010000734.1 GCA_903922535.1 Candidatus Hydrogenedentota bacterium | reverse complement strand
GCGCTGAGCGTGTTCAGTTCGGCGCGCGTGCTCCAGTCCTACACCATCGATCAACTCGTCGGGCTTGGCATTTCGTGGGTCTGGATGGGTCTTGAGGGCCGCGACAGCCAATACGGCAAGCTGGCCGGCGTGGACACCCATGAAATGGTGCGGTCCCTCGAATCGCACGGCGTGCGCGTGCTCGGGTCCACCATCATCGGCCTTGAAGAACACCGCCCCGAGGACATGGAAGACATCATCAACTGGGCCGTCAGCCACGACACCGTGTTCCACCAGTTCATGCTCTACACGCCCATCCCCGGCACGCCGCTCTACAAAGAGCACAAGGGAGCCGGCACGCTCCTGTCCGACGCGGAGTGTTCGCCCGCCGACGGCCACGGCCAGTTGAAATTCAAACACCGTCACGCCCACATTCCCGCGGGCGGGGAGACGGCGTTTCTGCTGCGCGCCTTCCAGCGCGATTTTGAGGTCAACGGACCGAGCCTGCTGCGCCTGTTCCGGGTCACCCTCCTGGGGCTCAGGCGCTACAAAGACCACGCCGACACGCGCATCCGGGAACGTTACCTGCGCGAGGCGAAGAGCCTGGGCGGCACCTATGCGGCCGCCGTGTGGGCCATGCGCAAGTGGTACCGGAAAGATCCTGTCATGCGGACCAAGGTCAACGAGGTCCTTCAGGGGCTCTACGCGGAATTCGGCCTGAAAGCGCGGGTTATCGCCCCCCTGCTCGGACGCTTTGTTCACCTCACCACAAAGCGTGAGGCCAAACGGCTGGCAAGAGGCTGGACCTATGAGCCCGCCACCCACTGTGACAAGAACCGCCACATGCTGAACCTCGAGCGCGCCCTCAAGGCCGGCCGCGAGAGCCGCCGCGCCCCCGAGGCCCGCTGGGTAACCTACGAGCTTCCCGCGACAGACTGACACGCACCCTGTCCGCGTCCGTCCGGCAAGTGCGTTGAAGCACGCACTCCCTGGAGTCCGTGCCGCCATGCCGCGCCTGCGCCCACGGTCCCTCGCCTCGGCCACAACAGATGTGAATTTCGGCACACCGGTAACACCTTCACGATCCGGCAAATCCCGCATTTTCCCCCGCTTTTCCGCAAACCGTCCTCAATCCCTGTGAAATATCTCACACCCTTTTCGGTCCTGCGAAAACCTGCAAATTCCTCTGTAACTGTTGCCACTGTAGTATTTATGATTATCACAATAGAATGGCATGGGGCTTGCTTCCAAATGCGCACGGTGCGGTAAGGGAGCAACACATTGTTTGTTACAGTCAAAGAGAATTAACACATCGCGTTCCCGCTAACCTCCGATCTCACCAGCGTGAAGCCGCTGGTTCCGCAGTTTGGGGAACTGGCGCCGGAATGGGGATTGGACAATTCAGGCCGAATCGCGGTGGTGCTTCGCGCGCTGCTCTCTTGTGTCATCTCCGGGGGAAATCAGCAGGCCAAGTCCCCAAAGGTTCACTGCTGGATTGAACGCACCCCCGAAGGGCCGTTCAAGATTACCGCGGAGGACGAGGGTGCGGGCTACTTCTTCGCCTGCCTCGATACCATGATGTCGAATAATCCCCTGGCAGGCCACCGCGGCAATGACGCCATCCTTCGCCGGCTTTGCCGAAATATGCAAATCAACGCGCAGGGCAACCGGGTGACGGTGCTGGTTGATGCAAATGGACCTGTGAGAACGCGTGCGGAGCTGCTGGGAACGTAAGCAGGACAGCCCGGAACGCGCCGGGAATCAAAGCACGAGACGAAACGGGACGGGTTCTTCTTCTCCCGCCCCGGTGAGACACCCATTCTTCCCATAACCTTTGGCCAAGCCACCCGCAACTTCTGCATACAGGGATCCGGCACACCCCGGTTCAGGATTCGGCATGCGCCAGCCCGGCGACAACACCCCGAATGCCACTGCTTCCCATGCTCAAAGCTCCGGATGCCGCACATCCGCGCGTCCAGCCCCAACATGTATTCATCCATGTGCCAGAGGCGAATGCAACAGAGCGGGACCGGACTCTTCAGCGGCGGGCATGGCCCGGCCAAACAGGGGAAACGTCTCGTCGAGAAAGCGAATGACGGTTGCAATGGACGGGACATTGCGAGTCCATCGTTGAATTCGGGCGCAACGGCCTCACCTTATCTCACCGTGACGACCCTGCATTTCCGGGTAGTATTTTTCCAGGCACTCCGCGCACAGGCCGTGGCTGAACTGGACACCGGCATGTTTCTCGACGTACTGCTCCAGTTTGAGCCAAGACTCATGATCGTCGCGGATCTTGCGGCAATGCATGCAGATTGGGAGGATGCCCTGCAGCGTCTTAATGTGAGCCATCGCTGTCTCAAGTTCGCGCACTTGATCCTCCAGCGCCTCCCGCAGTTCGACAATGCGCTGTCCCACCTGCACGCGCGCGCGAAGCTCCCCGGTGTCGAACGGTTTTGTGACATAATCGTCCGCGCCGCCGTTGAGGCCCGCGACAATGTCCTCCTTCCGGTCCAAAGCGGTGAGCAGAATGACATACACGGGATTCTTGGCCTCCGCCTCGCGAAGCTTCCCGCAAATCTGGATGCCGTCCATTCCCGGCATCAGCCAGTCCAGAATCGCAAGTGGGGGGCGGTCTTTCGCCTGCAGCAGGGTCCACGCCTCATCTCCGTTGGAGGCCGGCACCACGTCGTGACCCCAACTGCGAAGCGCCGCCCCGAGCATCAGGCGGGAGGTCTTGTCATCCTCGGCGATC
>CAIXUF010000733.1 GCA_903922535.1 Candidatus Hydrogenedentota bacterium | reverse complement strand
GCGTTCACGGTCATGGCGCCCCCGCTGACGCTGCTCTCGCCGAACGGCGGCGAGACGCTGGTGCAGGGCGGGACCGTCAACATCACGTGGAACGCGACGGACCTGACCGGCGCGGTGGCGGTCCTTCTGTATGAGAACGGGACGGACACGGTCTGGATCGGCGCGGCTGCGGGGCCGGCTGGCGGGCTGTCCTGGACCGTTCCGACCTATGTTGTCCCGGCCACTGACTACAAGGTTCACGTTATCTACGGTGACAACAACGCGTTCAACGACCTGAGCGATGCGGCCTTCAGCATCGCGGCGCCGGGTGATGCGCCGGTGCTCACGATGGCCGCGCCGAACGGCGGCGAGACGCTGGTGGTGGGCGAAACCTACGCCATCACGTGGACCTCGGCCAATCTGACGGGCGACGTGGCCGTGCTCCTGAGCGAGAACGGGACGGACACGGTGTGGGTCGGCGCGGCCGCGCTTGCGGACGGGCAAATCCTGTGGACGGTGCCGGCGTGGGTGAATCCGGCCGCTGACTACAAGGTCCACCTTATCTCCGCGGTCAACAACGCGGTGCAGGACACGAGCGACGGCACGTTCACCATCGAAGCTTCCGTGGCCGTGCCGAATGCGGCGGGCCTGACGCAATCTGCGGCGGAAGCCGCAGTGTTGGCGGCCAACCTGACAGTGGGCGTCGTCACGCAGGAGTACAGTTCGACCGTGGCCTCCGGCACGGTCATCAGCCAGTTGCCCGCGGCCGGGACATCAGTGAGCCCAGGCTCCGTCGTCGCGCTGACGGTCTCCGAGGGTCCGCAGCCACCGACCGTGCCCGACGTGTCGGGCCTGACGCAGACGGCGGCATCCGCAGCCATCACCGGCGCGGGGCTGACGGTGGGCACCGTCACGCAGGATTGCAGCGACACGGTGTCGGCGGGCTCAGTCATCAGTCAGAATCCGACGGCGGGCCAGCAGGCACTTCCGGGCACCCCAGTGGCCTTGGTGGTATCATGGGTGGGGTGCACTCTGGGCATGGAGATGGTTTCGGTGGCGGCGGGCACGTTCACCATGGGCAACAGCGGGGTCGGCGATGACGCTACCTACGGCAATTCGGATGAGTTGCCCAGGCATTCGGTGACGCTCAGCGCCTACCAGCTTGGCAAGTACTTGGTGACGAACAAACAGTATTGTGACGTTTTGAACTGGGCCCTGGCGCAGGGATATCTGAAGATGAGCGCGGGCGCGGCGTGGGCCGGGGCGGGCGACCTCTACGCGGGCGGCAATTTGCAGATCATCCTTAACTTTACGGAGTCCTACTGCAACATCCAGTATTCGGGCGGGGTGTTCTCGTCGAAGACAAGGACGGGGTCGCCGGGCGGCACGAACTACTCGATGGACACGCACCCGGCGGAGGATGTGTCGTGGTATGGCGCGGTGGCGTTCTGCAACTGGCTTAGCCAGATCCATGGGCTGATGCCCTGCTACGACATGACGACGGCGGACTGGCCGCTGACGGCGGCCCCGCCCACCCTGGGAGGATATCGCCTGCCGACGGAGGCGGAATGGGAGCGGGCGGCGGCATGGGACGGCACAAAGCACTGGATCTACGGGTTCCTGAGCGACACGAATACGGGATGCGCGCGCTGTAACTGCGGGGGAGTGAATCCCTTGGGCCTGCCGGACTTTCCCTACACCTCGCCGGTGGCTTGGTTCAACGGGGTGAATGTGAGCCCCAACCAGTGGGTGGCGACGGTGAACAGCCCGAGCCCGGTGGGCGCGTACGACATGAGTGGCAACATGTCGGAGTGGTGCGGCGACTGGAATGGGGCCTACGGCTCAGGCGCGCTGACGAATCCGACGGGGCCTGCATCGGGCACGTACCGGGTGCTTCGCGGCGGTTCGTGGGGCAACACAGCCTACGGCTGCCGCTCGGCCGGCCGCAGCTACTACACCTCGGACAGCGCGCACAGCGACCTTGGGTTTCGCGTTGTGCGCACGCCGTAACCCACCGCACTGCGGCCCTATGACCATCGACACGGTTCCTCTTTACCCTGATCCCGCGCCCGGCGCGGGATCGTTTTTTGGCGCGTATGACAAAACCCGCCTTTCCGCCGGGTACCGTACCGCCAGCGCCCCGCTGGCCTTGTCGCGTACCGCCGCCGTCCCGGCGGCCCTGCTGGGACAGGGCAGGCGGGACGCCTGCGGTACGGGTGAATGCCCGTCGGGAGCGCGGCATATTCCTTTGGGCGGTTTTTTTTGCCGGTGGTTTGGCGTGAAATCCACGGAAATACCTCTGAACTTGCCCGAAACGGGCAAGAAACAGGCCTTTCTGGGGCGAAAAAGCCTTTTCCCGAAATAATATCACAGGTGAGTAGACGGCTTTAACGCGTGAGATTGATGATATCACGCGTAAGAATGAGAATATGACGCGTGAGATTATGGATATCACGCGTGAGATTGGTCATATAACGTGTGATTTGAGGCTTATGAGGCCCGGCAAACGGCTGGCGAGGTGTGGGAAGCGGTCGCTCAAGGGTGATAAATGCGCCCCTTGCGGTTGTAGGGGGCTTTTCTTGCGTGGTACTGTGCATTGCGGATTCCAAGTCCCGGCATGCGGCTTTGTCAGCAAATCTTGCAGACCTCCAGCCAGTCTCAGCATAATCCACTGGGGGTTCCAACGATGTTTATCTCGCGGCACACAAACATTTGCCCCTCTTGCCGGGCCCGGTAGGTCTCTTAAACAGGTTTGGCAACGCAGCAAGACTTTGGATGGTCGCCGCCTCTTTCTTTGTCCTTCCGACAATGATCGCCACAGCGGACGAGGCGTCGCCGCATGCCGACGTTGCGGGCGCGCGGCAGGTCACGGTCCAAGGCTTCGCCGAGCTTCCTCCTGTCTTTGCAGAGAAGGCGGGCACATTGGACCCCACAGTCCTGGCCGGGCAATGCCGGAAAGGTTATCTGACGACGCAGCCGGAACCGTGGGGGATGC
>CAIXUF010000732.1 GCA_903922535.1 Candidatus Hydrogenedentota bacterium | reverse complement strand
GCCTCTCCCGCCAGGCGCAGCCCTTCCTTCAGGCGCAGCACCTTTTCCGCCCCGTCCACCACCAACGGCACTATCTCCTGCTGATACAGGGCGTCGGGTTGGGCGGTCACCGTATATTTCTGCGCCGGGTCAGCCCCGTGAAAGACACAGCGTCCGTCCGCATCCGTGGCCACGCCATATCCGGCACCTCCAGTGAGCACCACCTTCATGTTCGGCACCGGTCTTGCGTCCGGTCCGAGCACCAGAATTGGAACGTCCACACGCTTGCCGAATTTCAGTTCCACCTGCACTACCGGTTTCCACGCGGACAGTTTCACCCGCGCGGTCTGCGTGGCGCAATCTAGCGTCGCTTTCACTTCGATGGTCTGGTTGAGCGGAGCGGGCAGAAAGGCAAACTCGCCCTTCGGGCTGCACTCGTTGGACGTGGTGGACAGTGAACGGGTGCTTGTGTTGTTTCCCTCCACCGTGACATATTGCGCGTCCACCCGGGCCTGCATCGCGGGCGAGCCGTCCTCCAGCAGCACCACGCCCTCAATCGCGCCGGCCCGTTCGAGCGGTGTTTCCACCACGTACGGGTCTGTCCCGTCGGGAATCACGCAGGACTTTGTATTGGCCCCGAAAAGGGACGCTCCCTTGTCGCCCGCCTCCGGCTTGGGAAGATATCCGGTGAGACCGTCCACCCAGATGCTCAGGGTCACCGGCACAACAAGGATCAGTTCCCCATGGCCGTTGGCAACCTCCACCTTGCTGTGCTCGAAAGGCCGGTCGTCGTCGTAGTGGCCTTGAATGCTCACGGTTCCCGTGGCGGCGTCGGCGCCGGCCGGTACGGGGAAGTCAAGCTTCACGGTGCGTTTCCGGGAGTTGTCGGTCGCGGAAAGATCGATGACCAGATCTTCCACTGGGTCATTCACCGGTACCCGCTTCGTCACGGGACCGGCGGCAATAAACAGATTGCCCGCGCGTAACCCGTCGATCTGGAAGGTACCCACCCCGTCCTTGATGGCGACGGGGGTGTCGCCATTCGAGCCGCCATAGCCCATGTTGCCAATGCGCAGTTCCATCGAACTGCTCACGATGGGAACCTCCGCGCCCGTGCTCAGACCCAGTCCGTTCATCCCCCCACTGATCATTCGCTTGAACGAGGGTGACAGGCCCTTGAGCCATCCGGGAAAGTCTTCCGGTTTCTTTCGTTTCAACAGGCTCAAATCCCCCCGGATGACGCCCCGCACATAGCGCGGCACGAGGCCCACCGTCACCGGTGCCTCGAAGGGGGGCCCAATGTGGACCATCTCGGTGCCGTGGCCGGCATGACGCACCAGGAAGTAATAACCCTGGGTTTTGTCGAAGCCCTTGAGGAAAAAGCGCCCCTGCGCGTCGGAGGTGGCCACGGTCTCACCATCCGCATCGTGTACCCAGCGGTTGTTCGCCTCTTCAAACAACTCCGCCACCTCGGCCCCTTCCACGGGAATCCCGCTGGCTTTGTCCACGACTGTCCCCTCGATGGGAGCGTCGGCCTGAAGCACCCAGTCCGTGGTGGTGCCCGCACTGCACAACAGATTGTCCCGCGTGGACCGGACAAAACCGGACGCTTCGGCGCTTAGAGAAAGGGGAACAGGAGCCTTCCCGGACTGCTCGAATTGGATCTGGCCGGAAGCGTCGGAACCGCGATCTATGGATATGGAGAGCGAGTTGGGCAGGTAGCGGTATCCCCCTGTGACCTTGACGTTCGGAATGGGGGCGCCCTTGGTGTCCAGAAAACGCACGGTCGCCGGAACGCTCGGCTCAAGAAGAATGTCCACGTTCTCAATGGGATGGGTCGCGTCGCCCTGCAGCGGACCAACCCACACGGGCGCATAGCCCGGCAGGCAGGCATGCAGGTATATTTGGCCGGTGGCTGTCTGGAACGAGAACCGGTTCTCTTTTAGGCACTCCCCGGCTGAAGAGGTGCAGTGGCGGTCAATGCTCGTGCAGCCCAGGTAGACGCCCTCCGTGGGCAGCGTCTTGCCGTCCGGCAATACCAGTCGGCCCGACACCTTCACCTGCTCCCGGACCTCGTTCGGGTCCCAGGGGCGCGGAATCAGGTCCTTGTCCACGCTGTTGAGCGCCTCAACGCGCTGCGCGTCGGTGAAGCACCAGCCCGCAAAGGCGACACCGAGTTTGGAACTTTGGTAAAGCCCCAACAGCAGGGCGGCGGACACCAGCAGGCCCAGCGCAACGCTGTGCCAGCGGAGCCGCAGCCGGGGCCAGTAACCGGGCAGCAGGAGCCGACGCACGCGGTCGGCAAGCCCGCCGGAGCGCCGTTCGTCACCCAAAGCCTGAACCGTGGCGGGAACCAGCGTGCCCCGCAGGCAAAGGCTGGCCACGTCGGCAAGCGCGGCGGCGTAGCATTCCACGCCGCCGGACACGGCGGCAGCCAGCGCGTCGCAGCAGGCCTCGCGCTCGATGCGAATCTGGCGGCTGAGCCACCACACCGCCGGATTGAAGTACAGCAGCGACTCAACCACAAGCTGGAGGAAGTTGACCAGGTAGTCGTAGCGGCGGATGTGGGCCAGTTCGTGGGCGAGCACGATCCGAAGCTGATCGGCGGTCAGGCCGGTCACCATCGACAGCGGCAGCAGCACCACGGGCCAGAACAGGCCCATCGCCGCGGGCGAGGCGAGCCCGTCGACGGCGCGCACCGCCACGCGCCGCGAGACGCGCAACGCCGCGCGCATGTCCTCAAGCACGTCGCAGACCGCCGGGTCAGTCACGGAAAGCGCCCGCTGTGACAACGCGCGCGCGCCCCGCAACAGCCAGAACAGGCGCACAAGCATTACGAGCACCCCGGCGACCCAAACCGCAAGCAGTTCCTGCACCGGGATAAACCGTGGCACCGCGGATAGGGGGGGGGGCGTGATCGGCGGCATGGGCGCCGCCGCCACCGCCGGAGCGGTCGTGGCGATTGTCTCGACGGCTTGCGGCGCCACAGCACCCGCCTGCAATGCGGGTGCGCGGTCCATGTATTCAAGCGTGCACCAGGTAACCAGCACGGCCAGCACCAGTCCGAACAGTCCCGCAACGGCAATGCTATAACGGAGCCGGGCGTGACTTACCGGCGTGCGCCGCAGCGACATGAACACGACCAGGCTGGCCACGAGCCCCTGCCAAAGGCTGTGCAGCAGCACCGCCTCAAGATGATCCAACCGGACCGGGAATCCTCCCAGGAACAAGAGCGTCATGGTTTCCCTTCCTCTCCGCGCTTCTGGCGCATGCCGGCAATCAGCCGTTCCACCTCGTCCAGTTCCTCGCCCGACACATCCCCCTCCTGCAGGAGCTGCTGCACGGCGGCGGTGGACGATCCGCCAAAGACATCGCGCACCAGATCGCGCAGTGCATGGCCCAGCGTCGTGTCGCGGCGGGCCGCGGCGTGGTACACGTGCGTGTTGCCGCGGTTCTCGTGGCGCACCAGGCGTTTGCGCTCCATCGCCTGCAGGACGGAAAGTACGGAGGTGTAGGCCCGCTGCTTGCCGTCGGGCAGGGCTTCCATCATCTCGCGCACCGTCATCCCCCCCTGTTCCCATAGTCGGCTGAGAATGGCCATTTCCAGTTTGGAAGGTTGTCTGGTTCGCATCGCTGCCAACTCCTACTGTGTTTGCCGTAGTTTATACTGCAACTACAGTAGATGTCAAGAGGCACGTTGCCCATCCCGCGCAGCGGGAGACAAATCTGACTACCGGATACGTAGAGTGTTAAAACGGCGCTGCACACATCAAAGAGCGAGGAAACAGAATCCTTCTTTTCCGCTTGACACCCAGAACTGGAAGTTGTAGCATTATTTACAGGGCATTTGCGCGCGGCAGATGCGGGAATCAGGAAGCGCTCCAAGGCAGTTCAAAGGGGGCATGTAGGTGCGTAATCAAAGGTGCGAGAGACATCGCATTGTGTCAGAATCCAAACAGGCGAGGTGTATATCCATGTCCAGTCATGAAGGGGCAGCAACAGCGGAGAAGAAAATCATGAACGGCCGGTTGAGCTTGGGTTTCGTATTGATTCTGGCCATCGCGGCCTGCCTGTGCTGCGTTGTTGCGGAGTCGGCCTTTGCCGCGCCTCAGCTTCTGGCGGCACAGTCAGAAGTGATAGCCAGCACCGCGCCTGGTGCCTCGGAATCCGGCACCTACACCGCGCCGGTCGGCACGAACCGTGTCCTGGTGCTTACGGCATCAACCTACAAATCATCATCGGGAAACCAGGCCGACGCGATCATGTCGACTGCCGCGCTGCCGACGTGGAATGGAAGAACGTTCACCAAAGCAGAGGGGGGCATTCTGCTAATTGGCACCACAAACGGGCACGGCATGGAACAGTTTTATGCGGCAATCGGCGATTCGGCCGTCCCCCAGACCTACACGCTGACGATAACGTACAAAGGTTCCATTGACAGAAAGCAGGCGGCAATTTCCTGTTTCGGAAACATTGACCAGGAGAATCCGCGGTCTTCCACCCCGTACGGGGCCTACGCGAACAGCGGTGCGGGAACCTCGGGCCTGACCAATGTGACCACGGCCAATTTGACCAACGGGCCGATACCAGTGGACTTTGTCATCGTTGACAGCGCCGCGCTCGTCCCGGCCAGCTCGACATTGACACTGACTCCGGCGGCCGGTCAGACCGGGGTATCCACTTGGCTCAGCGCCACCAACCGCCGATATTCGACCGGCAACTTCTACATGGCTTCATCCGCCAACAAGCTCATGAACTACACGTCGAACAATGGCAGTGCCAAATGGAGCGTCTGCGCCGCGGCGTACAAGCCGTCGTACTCAGTCAACGCCACGGCAGGCACGGGTGGAACTCTGAAGAAAGGAAGTTCGACCAGCGATCCCGCATGGACCGACGGAAGTTACGACTATAACGCTTCCGTCAACATTACCGCCGTGCCGGATGCAGGCTATGCCTTTGGGAAGTGGCAGGTGAACACCGCGGCACAGGGGGCCTCCGACAACTGGGTCCAGGTTTCCACCTACGCAACGTACACGTTCAAAGCGGGTCTGAAAGTCGATCAATCCACAACGTTGGACCGCAACGGTCATGCGGTGCAGGCGGTCTTCGTTCCGAACACCTACACGGTGACTTTTGATCCACAGGGTGGCACCGTGTTACCTGGCAGTGAGGTAGTGACCTATGGCTTACCCTACGGGACCCTGCCGACCCCCACGTTTCAAGGCTACAATTTCGGCGGATGGTGGACGGGCGCCGACGGCACCGGCACAGAGGCGACCGCTGCGACGACGGTGACCATGATGGCCGCCCAAATCCTTTACGCAAAATGGTTCACCCCCGTCAATATTACGATAACCGCAGATGCCATGACCAAGGTTTACGGCGACGCCGACCCGACTTTGACCTATACCGTCATTCCGCCGCTTGATCCCGGCGACACGATGAGAGGCGCACTCACGCGCGCCGCAGGTGAAACGGTCCTTGACGGCCCCTATTCCATTGCCCAGGGACGATTGGCTGCCCCGGCGAAATACACCGTCACCTTTGTTGGCGCGAACCTAATGATCACCCCCAAGCCGCTGATGGTGATCGCGGATGCCAAGATAAAGGTTTACGGCGACACCGACCCGGTGCTGACCTGTCAACCCCCAGCGGGCTCGCTGGTGGGCAGTGATATGTTGAGCGGCGCACTGGCCCGTGCCGCAGGCGAGACGGTTCTTGGCGGTCCCTATGCTATCAGCCAGGGCACGGTGAGCGCCGGTCCGAACTACAGCCTGACCTTTGTCGGCGCGAACCTAATCATCACGTCGAAAACATTGACAGTAAGCAACGCCGCCGCATCGAACAAAGTCTATGACGGCACCACGGCTGCCAGTATAAGCGGCGCCGCCCTGTCAGGCGTGGTCAACGGAGACACGGTCAACGTGACCGCGCCGTCGGTAGGCGTGTTTAACGGCAAAAATGCGGGCAGGGGCATTTTGGTGACGGCCATGGGCATGTGGACCTTGGGCGGCGCTTCCGCAAGCAACTACATGCTGCTCCAACCGACTGGACTGACTGCGGATATCACTGCCAAACCGCTGACCGTGACTGGTGCCGCAGCATCGAACAAGGTCTATGACGGGACCACGTCGGCCACGATTGCCGGTGATTTTATGCTGACCGGCGTGGTGGGCACGGATTTCGTTATCGTGCAAACCCCTGGTACGGGCGCCTTTGCCACGGCAAATGTGGGTTTGGGCATTGCGGCGACGGCAGGGCTGACGTTAACTGGCGCATCGGCGGGGAACTACGCGGTGACTCAACCGGTCGGGCTGACAGCTAATATTACTCCCAGGCCGCTGACACTGACCGCAGACGCCAAAACAAAGACTTACGGCGATCCCGATCCGGCACAGACCTGGGTGTTGACCGGTTCCCTAGTCG
>CAIXUF010000731.1 GCA_903922535.1 Candidatus Hydrogenedentota bacterium | reverse complement strand
CCGGCGACCGCCTGGCCATCGTCGGCGACTCGATCACCGAGCAGAAGATGTATTCGCGGATCATCGAAACTTACCTGACGGTGTGCGTGCCGGAACTAAAGATCACCGCGCGGCAGTTCGGCTGGAGCGGCGAGACGGCCGAGGGTTTTCTGCACCGCATGACGAATGATTGTCTGCGCTTCAACCCCACGGTCGCGACGCTGTGCTACGGCATGAACGACCATAAGTATCGGCCGTTCGACCAGAACAACGCGGAGTGGTATGGCAATGAATATTCTCGCATCATCGTCAATCTCCAAGGCATCGGTGCTCGCGTGGTGCTGGGTTCGCCGGGTTGCGTCGGCAAAGTGCCGGCTTGGACGAAATCCGATGCCTTCACGCGCGACGAACTGAACATTAACCTCTGCGCCTTCCGGGATTTGGACATTGACCTCGCCAAACAATTTCACACCGCCTTCGCCGACGTGTTTTGGAATATGTTCAAGGCGGGTTATGACGGGCAGACGCGCTACGGCACCACCAACGAGGCTTACATGATTTCCGGCAAGGACGGCGTGCATCCGGGTTGGGCCGGGCATCTGGTGATGGCTTATTCGTTTCTCAAGGCGATGGGCTTGGATGGCAACCTCGGCACGCTGACGGTGAACCTCGGCGCGCAAACCGCCACGGCGACCGCCGGTCACACGGTGGAAAGTTTCCAGAACAATACCCTGACCGTCACGAGCGTGAAGTATCCGTTCTGTGCCGGTGGCGAACTGAATCGCGATAGGTCGCTGCGCTCCGGCGCGACGCTGATTCCGTTCTTCCAAGAATTAAGCCGGCTGCAACTGGTGGTTACGAATGCCGCCGCCGCTGCGTATAAAATCACTTGGGGCAACACGACGCAGATTTATACCGCCGACCAGCTCGCCGCCGGGGTGAATCTTGCCGCCGACTTCGTGGAGAATCCGTTTAGCAATGCGTTCAAAAAGGTGGACGAGGCCGTCGCGGCCAAGCAGGCCTACGAAACCACGCAAATCAAAAAGGCTTTCCACAGCCAGGAAGCCAAAGCGGACATGGACAAAGTCCTGGCGCGCACCGAGGCCGAGCGGGTCCCGCTGGCCCAAGCCATCGCCGAGGCCGTGGTGCCGGTGCGGCACGCCATCGTGATTGCGCCGGCACCGTGAGTTGACTTCTTTCCGTCAACGCCAGCGTGGCGCGGCGGCAACCTCAACTCACGGCGCGGGCACCGTCGGCGCACTGGCCGGACACGTTTTGATTTCGGCCCGAAGGGTGTCCGCGAGCGCGGCGTTGCCCTGCGTGCTGGCAAGCGTCAAGGCTTGTTGGAATTGGCGCAAAGCCTCGGCGAATTTTCCCATCTGCTTCAGCGCGACGCCCAGCCGGTAGTGCGCCTCGGCAAAATCCGGTTTGCGTTGCAGCACCTGTTCGTAGAGGGCGATGGCCTCAGCCCATTTTTTCTGATGGGCCAGCGCGACGGCGGAAATGTAGCGGATCTCGGTTTCATCCAGTTGGCAATGCAGCGCCGCTTCGTAATGCGGGCGGGCCTCGGCCCATTTGCCCAGCGTGGCGAGGGCGAGGCCCAAATCATAATGGGCGGCGGCATAATCCGGCTTCAGCTGCAACGCGCGCTCGAAGTGCGGAATGGCTTCCGCTCGCTGCCCTTGGTCGGCCAGCGTGTCGCCTAAATAATAGTGGGCGTCGGCGGAATTGG
>CAIXUF010000730.1 GCA_903922535.1 Candidatus Hydrogenedentota bacterium | reverse complement strand
TACCTGCGTTCCAAGGCGTTGTCAAGATTGCTAAGGCCGGGTACGTGCACCAAGACATTCGACCGGCCAATATGGTGGTGTTAGAGGGCGTTCATCCTTCGATGCGTATTTCCCATTTCCCGGATCTGCCCAAGGCTTTGAAAACACCCCCGAAAAAGACTTTGCATTGCCGAACCACTGATGGTATATTCAGATATTCCAAAACAGGAACCGGCCATGAATGTCGCGCAGATGATTGACCGTCTCAGGCAGGACGGGGATTTCCGATGGAACCTGACGGCATGGCGGACGCTGCCGCCACGCCCGGCCAAGTGCGCGGACTTTCCGCCGGAAGTGCTGCCCGAACTGAAGAATGGCTTGGCGCGCCGCGGCATTGAACAGCTTTACAGCCATCAGGCCGAAGCGGTGGGTGCCGTGCTTTGCGGGGAAAATGTCTGCGTGGTCACGCCGACGGCCTCGGGCAAGACGCTCTGCTACAACCTGCCCGTGCTGAACCGGCTGCTGGTGAATCCCAACGCGCGGGCGTTGTACCTTTTTCCCACCAAGGCGCTGGGCCAGGACCAGGTCAAGGAACTGACCTCGACGATCCAGACGCTCGACGTGAAAATAGGCACCTACACCTTCGACGGCGACACACCGTCCAACGCGCGCAAGGCGGTCCGCAACGCCGGGCATATCGTGGTGACAAACCCGGACATGCTGCACGCGGGCATACTCCCCCACCACACGATCTGGATTCGCCTGTTTGAGAACCTCGAATTCGTGGTCATTGACGAGATTCACCATTACCGGGGTGTGTTCGGCAGCCATTTGGCGAACGTGGTGCGGCGGCTCAAGCGGATATGCGCCTTTTACGGGGCCCATCCACAGTTCATCTGCTGCAGCGCCACCATCGCCAACCCGAAGGAGATGGCCGAAAAGATCATCGAGGCTCCGGTGCACCTGGTGGACGACAACGGCGCGCCCGCCGGGGAAAAGCATTTCCTGTTCTACAACCCGCCTGTGGTCAACGCCGAGCTGGGCATACGCGCCTCGTCGGTAAAACGGGCCAGCCAGCTGGCGGCACATCTGCTCTCGCGCGACATCCAGTCCATCGTCTTTGCCCGCAGCCGCCTGCGCGTGGAAATTCTGACAACCTATCTCAAAGAGGCGGTGCGCCGCATGGGCAAGGACGACAAGCTCGTGCGCGGCTATCGCGGCGGCTATTTGCCCACGGAGCGGCGAGAGATCGAGCAGGGACTGCGCGAGGGGAAGGTGATGTCCGTGGTCAGCACGAACGCGCTGGAACTGGGCATCGACATCGGTTCGCTGGATGTGTGTATTATGACCGGCTACGCCGGCAGCGTGGCGAGCACGTGGCAGCAGGCGGGCCGCGCCGGACGACGCAACACGGTGTCGCTGGTGGTGCTGGTCGCGTCGAGCGCGCCGCTGGACCAATACATCATCGCCCACCCGGAATACTTCTTTGACCAGACGCCCGAAAGCGGCACGCTGGACCCGAACAACCTGATCATCCTGTCGAGTCACATCAAGTGCGCCGCCTTTGAACTCCCCTTCGTGCAGGGCGACAGCTTCGGCCTGGACCCGAATTCGACGGCGGAACTGCTGGACTATCTGGCCGAATGCCGCGTGCTGCGCAAGGTGCGCGACAAGTGGCACTGGAGCGCCGAGACCTACCCCGCCTCGGAAATCAGCCTGCGCACCGCCGCGCCGGGAAACGTGGTCATCCTCGACACCACCGACAACGGCCGGGTCATCGGCGAGGTGGACTGTTTCGCCGCGCCGGTGGAGGTGTACCAGAATGCGGTGTACCTGCACGAAAGCCGCCAGTACACCATCGACCAGCTCGACCTGGAGGACAAGAAGGCCTACGCGCGCCCCGTCGAGGTGGACTACTACACCGACGCGGAGATGAAGGTGGACCTGAAGGTGCTCGACCGCTTCCGCGAGGAACCGACGGCGGACGGCCAGCGCTGCACCGGAGAACTGAGCGTGACCTGGCTGCCCACCATCTACAAAAAGATAAAGTTCGGCACGCACGAGAACGTCGGCTGGGGCGAGATTCACCTGCCCGAGCAGACCATGCACACAACGGCCTACTGGGTTGAGTTTCCCGAAGATGCGGCGGAGCGCTTCGCCATCGGCAAGGAGCAGTTGGCCTCGGCGCTGCACGGCCTGGCCAACGCGCTACGGCAGGTGTCGCCCGTGCACGTGCTCTGCGACCTGGGCGACATCCGCGCGCACGCCATGCTCCGCGCACCCGAATCGGAAAAGCCGACCGTGTTCCTCTACGAAACCTATCCCGGCGGCGTGGGCTTCAGCGACAAACTGTTCACCCACCACGACCGGCTCTTGGACGCGGCCATCGCGCTGCTGTCCGGCTGCCCCTGCAAGGAAGGCTGCCCAAGCTGCGTCGGCCCCGCCATAGAAACAGGCGGCTACGGCAAGAAGGGCGCGCTTACTCTGGCCGTGGCGGCCCGCTCGGGCACTGGGAGCGCCGGCGTCCTCGCCGGCTCCGGATTGAAAAGATGACCCCCGATGACGACAAAAAGAAGGCCCTCTTCGAAAAGCTCGGCCTGATCTCCGGCACGGACTACGCAAAGAAACGCGCCGAAGAACCCGCCCCCGCGCCCTCGCCGCAGTCCCCCTCCCCCATCGCGCCGTCAACTCCGGCGGGCGGCACACTGGAAAAGGATTCGGCCCGTCGGCTGCGCGAACGGCTGGGCCTGATGAGCGGGCTCGAATGGCGGCAACGCCACGAGGCTGATGACGAGGCCCGTGACCGCGGCGAGTACGAGGCGGACAAGGTCGTCGGCGGGCGGCTTGTGGACGGCAAGGACGGACAGTTCCTGCTGCTGCGCACCGAATACCCCATGGAGCACCTCCACGGCCACACCGAACTGGGCGCTGCGCTGGAAAGCGACCCGGAGCACCTGGCGTTCTTCGGCAACGACGAAACGCTGGTGGAATGCAACCTGGAAAAGACCTTCTTCGTCGACACCGAGACCACGGGACTTTCCGGCGGCGCGGGCACGGTGGCGTTCCTCATCGGCGTGGGCCGCTTTCAGGACGGCCTCTTCGTGCTCGACCAGTGCTTCATGCGCGACTATGACGACGAGGAGCCCATGCTGGAGTACCTCGCCGAGCTTTTCGCCGAATGCGACACGGTCGTGAGCTTCAACGGCAAGAGCTTCGACCTGCCGCTGCTGCGCACGCGCTTTGTGCAGAACCGCCAGCGCTTCCGCCTGGACGGTACAATGCACCTGGATCTCGTGCACACGGCCCGACGTTTCTGGAAACGCCGGCTCTCCAATTGCAGCCTGGGGAACCTCGAACGCGAAGTGCTCGGCGTACGCCGCATGGGCGACGTGTCCAGCGCGCTCATTCCGCAACTGTGGCTCGAATACCTGCACACCCGCGACGCGCGGCCGTTGCAGGGCGTCTTCTACCATCACCGCATGGACATCCTTTCGCTGGTGACGCTCGTCGGCATGCTGTCGCGCCAGATGCGCCGCACCGACGGCACACAATTTGAGCATGTCGAGGACCAGTTGTCGCTCCTGCGCGCCCATTTCCGCCAGCGCCAGTACGACAAGGTCGTGCTGCTGGGCCGCGCCTTCCTCGACCAGGACAGCATCGCCGACCTGCGCCGCGAATGCCTCGAAATGATGGGCCTCGCCTGCAAGCGCACCGCCCGCTTCGCCGACATGCAGGAGACCCTGGAGCGCTGGCACCTTGAATTTCCCACCGATGTGCAGGCCGCCATGGAACTGGCCAAACACCACGAGCACCGCACCCGCGACCTGCGCCGCGCCGAACAGATATGCGTCGAAACCCTCGAACGCTTCCAAACCGCGCCGCAGGTCATCTCCGCCCTGGACCCCGCGGCCTACCAAGTGCCGCTGCACCGCCGCCTCGAACGCATCCGCACCAAGCTCCGCAAAGCCCGTCCCGGTCTGGGCGAGATCTTCGACGACGAATAGCTTTGGGTAAGGTGTGTGAAGTTGGGCGTAGGGTGTGTGAAGTTTTGCGAAGCAAAACGGAACGCACC
>CAIXUF010000729.1 GCA_903922535.1 Candidatus Hydrogenedentota bacterium | reverse complement strand
TGGCGTGGTCTGGAAACCACGCCACAACGAGCGATATCAATTCTCTTCCCGACAGGGAGAGCTTTGGGGGATCTGCCAATTCGTCACCCGCCGGGTGACGAATTCAAGAGTAAGGACGAAAATGACCAGAGGGACGGAAAGGACGAACTCGATCCTCTCCGTTGGGGTGAGAGTTGACAGGGTCTCTTGGTTCTTAAAATCCCTTTCGTCTCTTGCCTTGGAGAAAAAGCGCAAGCCTGAACTGCCGTTTCCAGGATCAATTCGCTACCCGCCGGGTAGCTTTTGATGCCGTTTTTCAATTCTCTACCCATCTGGTGGAGAATCGCGATCCGACCCGCATGCATCTGGCAGAACTGCCGAAAATGCCAGAGGTTGGTGGCCGCCCCCTCTCCCATATCTCTCGGTCAACTGGTTGGAAAGGTTCTCGACGAACTGTTTTCCGTACTCCGCCCGAGTATCGCCACCTGAAGTGAAACAGGATTTGGCGGCCTCACATGAGTAGAATCGTATTCTAACAATGTCCGCCCTATTGGTCCGGCAAAAGTTGTCCCAAAAGCAGGAGAATGAGTACGTGGACAGACAGATGGTGCTGCACTTTACGCAGAAGCTGAGGACGAAACTGCATTCCGAAGAAGTTACGGCCATACCCGTGCCTTCCGCCCCCCATTTGCGCTGGTACGCCACGCTCTTTCGCGCACGGCAGGTCCAGTACGTTCTCGTGGCGAATGCGGCATCCCTCTACGCGGTGGTCATGTACGGACGCGGCATGACCGACATGGATTCGTTTGTCAGGCAGTTTATGCCGGCCCTCCGTGAGCAAATGGAAGCCGACGGCATGAAGTTCATCCACGACCGCTGCATTGCGCCGTTCCTGGGATCTATGGTCCTTGCCAAGACGGCGGACAGATCCGTGCTCGGTTCCATGAATGACATGGTTTGGAGTTGCAAGTGCCTGGTGGACCTGCGAGACTGCGATCCTTTCAGTTTGGGTGCGGCGATAAACAACACGCCGTACGGCGCCCTGAAATACCGTTTTCCAACGGAGGTGATGATGGCGCTGCCGTTGGAGGGATGAGCCAATGAGGAACAATCCACGTTTTCTTGGAGTCCCCTGTAGAAGCCGTTGTATAGTTTATCGCACCCAGACGGGATGATGTATGAGGAATGGTCCACGTAACTGGAGTCAATTGGGAGGTCTGGTGTCATGCCACACGACACAAATGAGAACAAAGGATGTCTGTTTTCGTTACTGGGCCTTCTGTTTCCGCAAGGAAAGAAAGAAGGTGCTTCGCCCTACCGAGTTCGGGACGATTTCCTATCGCCGGCAGAGAGTTCCTTCTATCGTGTGTTGCTGCTGGCCTGCGGCGGTCAATTTCTGGTTTTTCCGAAGGTGCGACTTGTCGACATCCTCTTTGTACAGAAGGGGGTAGAAAAGTGGCAGAGCCACCACAATCGCATAAGCAACCGCCACACGGACTTTCTGCTCTGCAATCCGCAGACGCTCCGACCCTCGCTCGCGGTTGAACTGGACGACGGCAGTCACAACCGCTCAGACAGAAAAGAACGCGACGCATTTGTGGATCAGGCTTTCAAGGCGGCGGGTCTCCCGCTGCTTCATGTCCCCGCCAAGAACACGTACGACGCACAACAACTGCGTGCGCTGCTATCCGCAGGATTGAGCGAAGCCCCCCGACCGGCCATCGCTACAACCGCTGCAAGCGGTTACAGCGCGGAAAGGCCGCTTTGCCCGAAGTGCGGCATTCCGTTGGTCATAAGGAAGAGCGAGAAGACAGGACAGGTGTTCTATGGCTGCAATAACTACCCAAAGTGTCGCGAGACGCGGCCAATGTAGGACATGATGTCCTGCACAATAGCGAGAACGGACGAATACGCAAAGCAAGCCACGCTGTTGCGATTGACATCTCATCCCGCCATTGATACAATACGCGGACGATGCGGAAGATGGCTGTGTCATCCTTGGGGTCAAACATAAGAACATGGGCAAGCCGCCACAAAATACCAACAGTTTCCCGCGTCAAAGGCATGAACTGAGTCCGAATTCCCTGGTGTCGGTGCTTGCACCCCTCTATAACGAAGGCGAGAATATCGGCCCATTCATTGACGAGGTGTACGAGGCGCTTCTGGGGCTGTCACTGCCGTGCCCGTTCGAGGTGGTCCTCTGCGACGATGGCAGCCACGACGGCAGCGGGGAGAAGCTGGATGAGTGGGCCGCGCGCCACCCGGAGCAGATCCGCGTCATCCATCTCGCACGCAATTTTGGGCATTCAGCCGCATTGTCCGCCTGCATTGACCATGCGCGCGGCGACGTTGTCATCGTTATGGACGGTGACATGCAGGATGACCCGGCGGCTTTCCGGGAGTTCATCGAAAAATGGCGCGCGGGCTATGATGTCGTGTATGCCATACGCACCTCGCGTGAGGAAAACGCCTTTCTGCGGCTGCTTTTCTGGCTCTTCTACCGGCTGCTGAACTGGATGGCCAGGATCGACATGCCGCTCGACGCCGGCAACTTCGGCCTCATGGACCGGCGCGTGGTTGATTATCTGCGACGGATGCCCGAGCGGTACATTTACCTGCCGGGACTCCGCGCATGGGTGGGATTCAGCCAGGCGGGTGTCAGCGTGCGCCGGCGCGCCCGCTATGACCAGGAAAGCCGCGTTCGCCTGTTCGGACTGTTCCAGCTTGCCATGAACGCCATCTTCTCCTTCTCCTTCGTGCCGCTCTTCCTCTTTCGGTTCGCCGGGGTGGTGTTGCTCGTCCCCTGCGGGTTGCTGGTGGTTTCCGCTGTCGTGCGAATACTCCTGTGGGGAGTCGCCTTTTCGCCCTTGGTGAGTGTGCTTGCGGCCATCCTGTTCTTCCTGGAGGTTAACCTTCTGGGTTTGGGGATTCTGGGCGAGTACCTTGTCCGCATCTACGAGGAGGTAAAAGCGCGGCCGAAATACATCGTTGATCGGATCACCGGAATCGAGCCGTCGCAACCCGAAAATGGCGGCCCGCGGGAAGACGCCCAAACACGCCGCAACCCGTGATTCAGCCGCCCGTTCATCCCGCCGCATTTCTTCCGCAAACCTTCCTTTCCTAAGCGCGCCGGGGACCATCTTTTCATCAGAATATGGCCTTGTGGTATACTGCGCCGCATGAAACCTTTGAAACTGTTCCTGGTAAACGTGGGCCTGCGCACGTTCTCGAACTTCTGGGTGGTGCCCCCGATGGGTGTGCTGGCATTGGCGGCCTACCTTCGCCAGAAATTCCCGCTGGAAATACGGGTCGTGAACCAGCGGCTCGAAAACTTCACCGCCGACGAATTGGCCCGCCAAGCCAAGGAATTCGGACCCGACATCGTCGGTCTGTCCACCCTGACGACCACTGCCTGTCTCCTGCCCGAGATAACTGGAAAAATCCGCGCCGCCCTGCCTGACGCTTTCATTGTTCTCGGCGGCCCCCATGTCTCGGCCGCGGGCGGGCTGGTGCTTGACGGCGTTGAGGCCGATGCCGCCGTTTCCGGCGAGGGCGAGCGTCCTTTTGAGATGCTGATCCGGGCAAAATACGAGGGTGACGGCGCGCTCGACGCCGTTCCGGGCCTTATCTGGCGCGACAAGGACGGGGCGGTTGTTCAGAATCCTGGCGGGCCACTTTTCATCGAGAATCTTGACAGCCTGCCCATGCCCGCGTATGACCTGATCGATTTGCCGGCCTACTGGCACCACAAGACCATCGTCCCCATGCTCTACCGCCGCTATGCGGCCCTGGTGACCACGCGCGGATGCCCGTACCACTGCATCTGGTGCCACAACATTTTCGGGAAAAAAGTGCGGATGCATTCGCCCGAGCGCATTGTTGAGGAAATGACCTTCCTGAACACGAAGTACGGGGTGAATGATTTTGAGATCCTCGACGACACGTTCAACTTTGACGGCAGGCACGTGATCGACTTCTGTGAGCTGCTGCACCGCCGCAACCTGAAGTTCAAATGGTCGATTCCCAACGGTGTGCGGGGCGACATCCTCACCCGCGAAGTGATCGACGCAATGGCCGGGGCCGGGTTGTTCATGTGCCTGTTTGCCCTCGACTCCGGGTCGCAGAGGATACAAAAATACACCCGCAAGAACCTGAACATCCCGCGCTTTCTCGAGAACTGCAAGCTGGTGGCCGACCACCGCATCTTCATCCACGCCAACTTCATGCTCGGGTTTCCCACCGAAACCGAGGAGGAGATCCGGCAGACCATCGACACGGCCTGCAACCCGAACTTTCACACGGCGTCGTTCTTCATCGTCACGCCCTATCCCGGAACGCCCCTGTACGACATCGTGAAGAACGAGCATCCGGAAAAGCTCGAAAAGCTCGAGTTCGGCATGCGCAACTCGATGACGGTCCGCGCCAACCTTACCGACCTGCCCGATGACGTCCTGTATGGACTCCAGAGGCAGGCATCCCGCCGGTTCTTCATGAATCCGCGCCGCATTGCCCGAATCATTCGCGATCACCCCCAGAGAATCGCCCTGCCCGCCTATGTGCCCCTGTTGTGCTATCGTGCCCTTGCGGGCGCCCTGGGACGCGGCAAATGACGATTATCCGTTCCAGACGGGCATAAGAAATGCGTTGCCGGGTCGCCGGGAGCCCCTCCGTCCATGACGCAGCCGGAAAATGATTCTGACCCCGTCCGCACGCCGCACGTGCGTGAATGCCACGCGTGCGCGTGGTGGCGCGGTTATCTGATTGACAACCGCCTGCGCAGGTTCTTTCACAAACCCGAGAAAATGCTCGCCCCGTTCATCGCCCCCGGAATGACCGTCATGGATGTCGGCTGCGGGATGGGCTATTTCGCCATACCCATGGCCCGCATGGTTGGGAATGCCGGGAATGTGACAGCCGTCGATTTGCAGCAAGAACGGCTGGACGTGCTCATGAAACGCGCGGCGCGCGCCGGTGTCGCCTCAAGAATCCAATCGCTGAAATGCGGGCCCGATGACTTGAAATTTGCCGGGGCGGTGGATTTTGCGCTGGCCTTTTACGTCGTGCACGAGATTCCAGACCCCCTCCGCCTGTTGCGGCAGATTCATGCCTGTTTGAAACCCGGCGGCAGACTCCTCATCGTGGAGCCCAGCTTCGAAGTCACCCAGACGCAATTCGACGAGACAACCGCCCTTGCGCAAACGGTTGGATTCCGTCCTGGCGATCAGCCGAAATTCTGCGTAAGCCGCACTATTCTGTTCGCGGCGGAAATGCCTGCACTCTGATTGCCGGACAACCGCCCCGTCAGTCGTCTTTCTTTCCGTCAGGGCCATGCCATTTGTTGTCAAACATGCGCTGCCAAAAGCCTGACCGGTAGTTTCTCTCCTCCTTGTCAAGAAGCGGAACCGCAACGCCTTCCTCGTGGATTACGGTGCCGCATTTGTAATAGTAGCCGCTGATGCAATGGGGGATCACGAGGCTGTCCGCGTTGAGCGTCGAACAGTTTGTGTTAAGCGCCACCGCAACCAACTCGGACGGGTACCGGTGAACATCCAGTCTTCCGAAGTTCGCCAGAACCATGCGCAGCAGCACGGGCAGCAGGGGGATGGTGCTGAAGGTAATGCCGCCCGCCAGGACCGGCAGCAGCAGAATGCCCCGGATCCACCGCTGCCTCGGAATAATGCGGCGCCACACATCCAGCATCCTGCCCACGCGGCGGACATTGATGAATTCGGTCAGGGGATGGAGTTCTCCGGCGCGGCGCAGGAAGACCATGAACTCGCTTTTCAGGCACAGATCGAAACCCACCACGTTCATGAGCGCGTAGGCCAGCTTCTGAAGGGCAAACAGGTCGCGCCGTTCACACTTGCAGTAATGGCGGTGTATGGTGTCCATCATCTCATCCGGCGCGATCATCATCTCGGGGGGCATGCGCACGCCGGACCCGTTCCAGGAAAAGCCCTCCGCGGAAACCGCGTGGATGCCCGGCTTGTCCTTGGCATATTCAATGATGTGGTACAGCTGCTCCTCGTTGATGCCCTTGAAAATCGTGGGCGACAGCAGGACCGATATTCCAACGTCGCAGAGGTTCTGGATGGCCTGGAGCTTCTGCTTGACATGCATTCCCAGCCCAAGCTTGGCGGCGACATCCGGAGTTACCGATTCCAGGGACAGACGCACTTCCTTGACCTTGTTCTCCTTGAGCTTCTGGCAGTATTCCCTCGAAACCAGCTTCAGGCCGTTGGTCGCGAGCTGCGCAGAAAACCCCCGGCGGTCCGCTTCACGGAAAAAGTCGAGAACGTTCGGATGGAGCGTGGGTTCACCACCCGAGAGCGACAGCTTGCCGCCCTTGAAGGTCCGCAGGATTTCCTGAAGGTCTTCCCAGCTCATGTCCTCCCACTGGATGTCCTCTTTGCTGTTGGCGCAGTCTATGCTGCAATAGGGGCATTTCTGCTGGCACTGCATGGTCGCCGTGATCCACGTGTGCATCTTTCGGCCCAACGAGGACGTCTCGTAAACCTCCACGTAGAACCGGTCCAGATCGGCATAGTCCTCCCCATGCTCGGACAAAAGATACTGATAGGATCCGTGCTCCGGGCATTCCCGGTGGATGTATGCCCTGCCCTCGGACACCACAATGGCCCCGTCAACTTCCTTGGCGCACTTGTGACAGCGCGACTTGGTCTTGCGAATTACTTCCACAACTTCATCTCCTGCCGACCGGTTCCGGTCATAGCGTGAAAAGTACTGGCAAACAGGCCGTCAATCCCGCACCTGTCCATTCACCGTCCGCCGCGCGTTTGGGCGTGCCGCCATACCATGACCGACCGGCGGAAAATGCGGGGAAAATGGCGGTTCACAAAAGCGATCACTTTGGCGTGTCCCGTGATGACCGCCTCGAACCGCCGTTTGTGCAACGCCCGCACGATTTCCCGGGCGGCCCGGTCTGTGGGCACCACCAAGAACGACGGCGTGCGCTCTTTGTGGTCCGGCCCCAAGGCTGTCTTGTCCCTGTGGCATATCTCGCTTTCCACAAAACCGGGCAGAATGACCGTCACGGACACGCCTTTGGGCAGCTCATAATACAGGGAACCGGCAAATCCGCACAGGGCAAACTTTGCGGCGCAATAGGCGGTGTCCGAAGGGATCGCCACCTGGCCCAGAAAGCTTGAGACAATTCCAAGCCGCCCCTTGGACTGTTTCAAATAGGGCAGGACCGCATAGACCGTGTCAATCACGCCAAAGAAGTCCGTGTCGAACAATCGCCGAAAATCAGCCGTTCCTGTGTGTTCAAAGTCCGCCGTGAGAACGATGCCCGCATTGGCCACGGCAAGGTCAATGCCGCCGAATGTTTCGGCCACAAGGGCTGCCGCCCGCTTGACGCTGTCGGCGTCAGTGACATCGCACGCCACCGCCACGGCCCTGCCGCCCGCAGCCTCTATCTTCCGGCGGACTTCCTCCAGCCTGTCCATGCGCCGCGCAGCCAGGCCCACACACGCGCCCTCCCGGGCAAATGCACAGGCAAGCGCCGCGCCGATGCCCGATGAGGCGCCCGTGATGAACGCTGTCTGGCCTTTGAACCGTTGTCCCATATGTCTGCCTTAAGAGCCGGCTGAATACTATCCGAATCAAACCTTTAGATCAACGCGAATTCGGGGGCTTCTTCACCCTCCGAAATCAAACACCGGCCACCGCGTCGGAAGCCGCGTTTGACCTGATTGCGATCTTCATCATACATCCTTCGCCGCCTCCGGCGGGCGTTGGTCTTTCGGCAGTCCGCGCACCCAATCCGCAAGTATTACTGACAGATTATTCTTTGCCAGTCTTGCCGACATAAACGCGCGGCACAAACTTGGCCATTCCCAAAGAAGGCACGCAAGGGCGCACCAGAAGCGCAGCGTGAACGTCTCATACTGCAATGCGCTGGGCAGCGGCTGATTTAGCCCGTCGCTTACGGTGCGGAAAGACCGGAATGGAAGGTTTCTTGCGCGGCAGAGATCAAGGACCCCGGCACTCTCCATGTCCACCGCAATTGCCGCAGCGTGGATCCCCGCCCTGATCTTCTCTTCGGGTTTTGCCAGGAACCTGGGGGAGGTGTGAATCGTGCCCAAGTGAAATGGAATGTTTCTCGTCACGGCAATTCGCATGAGCGTGTTGGCGAAATGAGGGTCATGACGCTGGTTGTCGATCACCAAGTCGCCCTGCCTCAGGTTCTCCGTGAGGCCCCCACAGAAACCCGCCAGCACCAGAAACTCCGTTCCCCGGTTCAGGAGGGTTTCCGCCTGTCTGCGGGCGTTGTCCGCTCCAATTCCGCATATTTGAAGGACCACGCGCAGGTTCGGCGCTTCATAGGTGAATTCCCCGGCCGCCGTCCGCTTCATCTTCAACGCGGCGATGATCCCCCGCGCCTCGCCGGTCGTTGGAATTAGAATGCCGATGTCCAAGCAAGAATCCCTTTGCCTACTCCATTGGGGCGGAGCCGCGCGCGCTCCAACAGGGATGGACAAACACCAATTTCCGCACGATCTCTCCCGGATGGGATATGAGGACCGTATCGCCGATGTCAGGCCGCCTGACTTGGGAAGGGTTTGCCCACCGAAAGCCGGGCTAGCACTTCGCTTCCGAGTTCGCCAGCAGTTCCGTGGAGGTGTTCGTCAGGTGCAGCACGCCGTCGCGCTTGAAAATGCAGCCGCTGACGCAGTGCGCGTTCACGGTGTTGTCCGCGTTCAGCGTGGAGCAGTTCGTGTTGAGGCCCACGACCAGCAGGCGCGACGGATACCGGTGCACGTCGAGTTTCGTCACATTGGCCCACACCAGCCGAAGCAGCGTGGGAACCAGGGGCAGTGTCCGCAGACTCATGCCGCCGGCCAGCACCGGCACCAGGAGCGCGCCGCGCATCCACCGCTTTTTCGGGAGGACCCGGCGCCACCAGTTCAGCATTTTGTCCAGCCGGCGCAGGTTGATGAACTCGGTGATGGGCCGAAGACGATTGGGCTCGCGCAGGAAAATCATGAACTCGCTCTTCAGGCACGACTTGAACCCGATGACGTTCAGCCATGCAAACGCAAGCTTCTGAAAGGCGAAAAGCTCGCTGCGGTCGCAACTGCAATAATGGCGGTGGATAACGTCCATCATCTCGTCCGGCGCCAGCATCATCGTCTTGGGCAGTCCGGTGCCGCATCCGGTCCAGGAGAAACCCTGCATGGAAAAGGCCGTGATGGCGGGTTTGTCCTTTGCGTATTCGATGATCTGGTATATTTGCTCCTCGTTTACGCCTTTGCAGATGGTGGGTGAAAGCGTGACGGCAAAGCCACCCATGTCGCACAGGTTCTGGATGGCTTTGAGCTTGGTCTCCACGTAGGGATCCAGCCCGAGTTTGACGGCGTCCTTCTTCTGGACCGCCTCCAGGGACACGCGCACTTCCTTGACTTTGTTGTCCTTCAGCTTCTGGCAGTACTCCTTGGAGGCCAGCATAAGCCCATTGGTCGCAAGCTGGGCCGCAATTCCCCTCTGGTCAGCCTCGCGAAAGAAGTCGAGCATGTGCGGGTGCAGCGTGGGCTCTCCGCCGCCAAACGAGATTTTACCCTGCTTGAAGGTCCGAAGAATCTCCTGGAGATCCTCCCAGGTTAGCTCCTCCCAGGGGGAACTGCTTCGCTCTTCCTTGCCGCAGTCCGTGCAGCAGAAGGGGCACTTCTGCTGGCAGTCCATCGTGGCAAACACCCAGGTGTGCATCGTGCGTCCCAAGGAGGACGTTTCATGCACCTCGGTATAGAAACGGTCCAAATCCGCGTATTCTTTGCCGTGCTCCGACATTAGATGCTGGTAGGAGCCGTGTTCCGGACATTCCCGGTACAGGTAGGCTTTCCCCTCTGAAATAATGACAGCACCGTCAACTTTCCTGGCGCATTCGTGACAGCGTGACGTGGTCTTGCGAACAACTTCCATAGCTTCGTTTCCTATTAACTAGATGCAGATTATAGCATAAGAAGGGCGTATAAACAAAAGAGGATCCTAAGTTCCGGGCAAATGCGCCCAATTGTGCGGAAGTCAATTATTTCAGGATTTGGGCTCTTTCGGCATCCTTTGGTCTTCCTTTTCGCAGCGCATAAAACCGATGATTTCGCCGGCATATTGCTCCGCCAACACGATGATCGGACAGTATTCCTCAATGGATTCCTGCCGCCATGGGTCAGCCCGCCGACGTTCCAGGCTTTCCTGCCGGTTACGGGGCCTGCAGCTTGATATAGTCGTTACAGGCGGCGGAGACGTTGCCTCCCGCGTCACGATACTGCGCGCGCACCGTGTGATACCCGTTGGGCCCCGGCAGCGTGTACGCACGCGCTGCCGTCGGCGGTTCCCATGCGGTCCAATGCGCGCCGTCATCGCTGAAGCGCATCCGCGCCACGCCGGAGCCTGAACCGTCCGTCCACGTCAGCCCCAGCGTGACCGACGGCGTGACCGTGCTCAGCGCGCCGCCGTTGATGATGATGGTCCCCGACGGCGGGACGGTGTCAAGCCTGATAAAATCGCTGAAAGTCGCGGAATTGTTGCCCGCCACATCGCGATACTGCACGCGCACGGTGTGATATCCCTCACCCGCCGGCAGCGTGTACGCGCGGGTGGCCTTCAGCGCCTCCCACGCGGTCCAATGCGCGCCGTCATCGCTGAAGCGCATCCGCGCCACACCCGAACCGGTGCCGTCGGACCAAGTCAGGGACAGGGTTACGGCGCGATTGTTGGTGACGGACTGATTGCTGTTGATGCTGATGGTTCCCGTCGGGGGGGTGGTGTCCACAATCTGGAATTGGTCCACCCAGCCTGCGTCGGCACCGTCGGAAACCCCGGAGTCCTTGGCATAGGTCCACGTCAGGGTATGAGTCCCCGCTGCCAGCGCGCAGGTCTTCTGGGCCCAGTCCACCGCGCCCGAGATGCTTTCATTCTCAACCCCGTCGACGTAGAAGGTGAGGTAATCGTAATCCTGTTCGGAATCGACCTTCCACCAGAAACTGACATTCGCGGGACCGGTCACCTCTGTGGACAGGCTGGAGAACTCGTTGTCAGTAATTGCCCCGCTCTGGGCGGCATCCGTGCCGTCATGGGTGACCGCACCCTGGACGGACCAGGTTGTGTGCCCGGAGGAGGTCCATGCCCGGTCGCAGGCGTCCACACCGTCACAAAGCTGAAAATAGGTGCCCGTGACCTCGGCGGTCAGGCCACCGCCCACACCGACACTGCTGCTGGCCGGCGTGTTCCACCCAGCCACGTCGTTGAAGGAAACTGTGTGGATGCCGCCGGACACCGCCGTCATGGTCGCTCCCGAATTCTGCCACGCGCCGCCGTCCAACTGCCATTTGGCGCCCGCCGTCACCGCAGCCGCCGGTGCTAGGGTCACATGCACCGAACCGGGGGTGGCGGGGGCAAGGTGGATGATGGTGACTCCCTGCTGGACCATGCCGGAATAGCTCCCGCCCCAAGTCATCGTATGAACGACGTTGTCCCAAGTGTCGTTGACATATACCGTGCTGCCGGAAGTGTCATACCCCACGCCAACCATGGTGTGCCCGTCCAACTGGAGCATTACCGGATAGCCGGCATCGATTTCCGCCATATAATTGGCAAACGTGAAACCGCCTGAATACTCCTCATCAATTTCCTGCGTGTAGTTCGTCAATACCGAGTAGCCCCGCGATTCGGCGAACAGGCGCATGCCGTGGCAAGCCTCCGTCTGCGGCGTGCCGCAGGATGCGGGGGGAATGCAGTCATAGAGCTTGAACGCGGAGTAGTTTGAATAGACCGTGGTCGCGCCGTCTGTGTTGCTGTCCAGGCCGCTTGAGCCGTCAAAGTTCCACTTCCACTGGTTGGTGCCCATGTAGTCGGCCGTGCAGCCGCCCCACACATGCTCCGGCCGGACACCCACCCACGGGTCGGGTCCCGCGACATCATAATCGACCCAGTAATCGTCCGCATGCCCGGCCGTTGTCCGTCCGTCAAACCCGTTCTGCGTGGCGATAATCGAGCAGGCCCCTGAAATGGGCGTGTCCATGCCCTGCCCCACGTCCGTCATCGGACAGAGCCCGCCGTTGGCCGGGCCGGTGTACATGTTGGGATAACCGTTGCGGTCATAGTACGCGAAGATCATCCCGGCCGAGGTGGCCGTGCATCCATAGGTCCACGTGGATGTCGGAACGGCAAGCATGTTCGATGTGAGCGACTTGGCCACGATCTTCGGGGCCAACGGACGCGCAAACCCGGGCGGCGGCGTCGGCGGGCTGCTGATACTCCTCACTTGAATCTTGGCCAGCTTCTCCGGAGAAAGGTTGTCGCAGACTGTTGACTGTCCAAACTGCCCGGATGCAGAGAACTGCCCAAGCACCATCACCGCAACCGCCAGCATTCCCAAGAAAACCTTAGACCCCGCTTTTTCGCAAGACATGCTATGTGCTTCCTTTCTGGGCAAGGGCGGTGTCCACGATGAGACCATTGTGCGTAAGCTTACCACATTTGTGCCGAAAGCGCTCGCCATGGGCCAAGTCTGGCGAATTGTAAATACTCGCGGGCACCGCGAAGAATGAATTGACCCCGCGCTCAGTTTGGCGCATAATTAGCAGTTAAGCGCATAGGCCAAGGGTGGCGGTTCGAAAGGCCACAATAGACACCCGGGTCCAAGCCGTCAACAGGGGTAAGGCCTTTATGGAAAGAGATTATCCGCGCATTTTTCCGGATTGGCCGGAGCTGACCAGCGCCGAAGCGCGGCAGTTCGCGAACTTGCGGCGCGTTGTTTTCTTTCTTTCCTTCATGGGTTTCTTCGCCCTGGTGGGCACGCGCCTGGTGACGGAGTTCTGGCTGCTGCGCATCGTGCTGGGGCAGGTGGCCGCGCTGGGTTTCCTGTCGGCATCGGTGATCGTTGTCGTTCGGGTGCATGAGGGGCCGCGGCTGGCCAGTTGGGCGATGGTCGCCGCAGGCACGCTGGGGCTTGTCTCCGAATGGCTGAAACTGGGTGCGGACCTGCTGCCCGCCCACAGGGCTGTTTTTCAGTATTGCGGCAATCTTGCGCTTGTCACGGGCGCTTCCGGCTGGGTTTGCTTTATGAATCCGGCACTGTTTGAAATGGCCGTGGGAAAAGTGCGGCTGAGCCGTGAGACAAAGAGGCTCCTGGAGGCGAAAGAGACCGGGCGGCGTTCGGAGACGCGCTACCACGCGCTCTTTGAGAGCGCCTCCGAGGCGATATGCATGTTCAACGCGCAGAGCGGGGCCATCCTGGAATCCAACGAAAGCGCCTGCGGACTTTTCGGATACTCCCGGGAGGAACTCTCCAAGATCCGCCTGGACCGGCTGTTCGGACGGGCGCTTGAGGAGATCGAGGAAGGCATGTCCTGCGCGCTGAAAGGGGAGACGGCGCGCATTTATGACCTTGAGATTCCACGAAAAGACGGAAAGAAAGCGCGGGTCGACCTGAGTGTTTCGGCGTTGCCGGAGGGCGAGATTCTGCTGTTCGCCCGCGACATGACACAGCGCAAGGAGGTTGAGGAGCGCATTCAGCGCATCCAGAATTTCGAGTCCATCGGCCGTCTGGCGGGCGGCGTGGCGCACGATTTCAACAACGTGCTGACACCCATCCTCGGTTTTGCGGAGTTGCTGCTTGAAGAAGCCCCCCCGGAGCACCCCTGGCACCAGGACCTCAAGGAGATCGCCGACGCGGCCGTACACGCCAAGCATCTCACGCAGCAACTGCTCGCCGTGGGCCGGCGCCAGACCCTCAGCATCAAGACGGTCGACCTGGGCGAAATCGTCGCCGACTTTCAGAATGTGCTCCGCCGAACCATCCGCGAGAACATCGCCCTCGAAGTGCGCGCCGTTCCCGGAACATGCCCCGTGCGCGCCGACGTCAACCAAGTCAAGCAGATACTCATGAACCTGTGCGTCAATGCGCAGGACGCCATGCCGCAGGGCGGCACGCTAACGGTGGAGGTTCGGGAGATCGAAGTGGACAAGGCCTATGCGGAGACCCATCCGGGCGCCCATTTGGGGCAGGGCGTGCTGTTTTCCGTCAGCGACACCGGCGTCGGCATGGACAAGGAGACCGCAGCCAAGGCGTTTGAGCCTTTCTTCACCACCAAGGAAGAGGGGACGGGGCTTGGCCTGGCCACCGTCTACGGCATTGTGCGCCAGCACGGGGGGCACATACGGCTGCACAGCGTCCCCGGAAAGGGAACCACGGCCGAGGTGCTTTTCCGCAAGGCCGAAGCCGGGACCGAGGAAAACAGGCACTCCGCGATCCGAATCAAGGAAAGCGAGGGAGGGGAGATCATTCTCGTGGTGGAGGACAACGACTCGGTGCGGGAGTTGGTGTGCGCCGCGCTGGAGAAAATGTCCTACCGGGTGCTGCGGACCAAGAACGGCGAGGAATGCGTGGCGCTGATGAGCAGGTGTGAATGCACGGTGGACCTGCTGCTGACCGACGTGGTGATGCCGGGCATGAACGGGCGGGAACTGCACAAGCGCCTGTCACGCCGCTGGCCAGACCTCAAAGTAGTCTACATGTCCGGTTATCCGGAACAGGTGGTGTCGCAGCACGGCGTGATCGAGGAGGGCATCAACTTCCTGCAAAAGCCCCTGTCCATCAAGGCGCTGCGCGAAACGGTGCGCAACGTGCTGGATGGGAGCGGCTAAGCGGGTCCGTAGGGCGCTCGAGGCGAAACGGAGCACACCGGTTTTGGTTGGGCAGGAACGGTGCGCTCCGCGCCGTTTCGCGGCACTTCACGGCACCCTGCCAATGCCGACGGTCAGGGCGTGGGTGCTGCGACGCGTTTTGCCTGCTTCGGTTTGTCCACCCACCGCGCATCACCATAAAGTCCCGCCTCGTTCACATCAATGGGCTTGAAACCGGCCTTGAGCGCGGGTGATTCGGGTTTGAGCCGGAAATCGCGGTGTTCAGGATCCACAAACAGGGGATCGGCAACCAGCGAATGCACGTCGAATCCGGCGGCTTGCCATTCGGCAAGGGGCTTCCCCGCAAACTCAGGCGCCTTGCCCGAAGTGTCCCAGTACAGGTTGTTGTCCATCACATACTTGCCGTTGCTCCAGTTGCTGCCGAGCAGGCGGCCGTTGTTGTAGTAGACAATGTTGCGCTCGAAGAAGAACGAGGTGTGCTCCTCCTGGCGCGAGCGGATGATCTGCTCGTTGTGGGACAGGGCAAAGATGTTGTTGGCGACGTGGTTGTTTTCGCCGTAGTGCTGGTGGAATCCGCCGCTCCAGGTGTTGACGATGACGTTGTTCTCCAGCAGCTCGTCGGTGCTGCCCTCGTCGGTGTAGAGGCCCCAGCCGCAGGAGACGACGGGGTTGGAAATGATGTCGTGGATGTAGTTGTTGCGCAGGATGGTGCCGGGCGAAATGCCGAGCGTGTAGATGCCGCCCATGTCGCTCAACTGGGCCTTGCCCACGTCGTGGATGTGGTTGTACTCGATGACGTTGTGGTTGGCCGAACTGGGTTCGTAGCCCCAGGACCAACCGACGGACATGCCGGAGTAGCGGAAGTCGCAGACCTCGTTGTGGGTGACCTTGTTGTTGGAGCTGCGGCCGATCCACACGCCGATGGCGCCGCGGTAAATGAGGCCGCCCTCGTGGAGGAAGCAGTTGTCGACGGTGTTGCCGCCGGAGACTTCGTTGTCCGACTTGGCGTCGCCGCACTCGCCCATGCGCACCGCGCCGCCGCCCAGGTCGCACAGTTCGCAGCGGCGCAGGACATTATACTGGCAGCCGGTGCGGAACCAGACGCCGTAGTTGCCGACGTGGCCGATGAAGCAGTCCTCGATGACGCAGTTGCGCGCGCCGGTGCACTCGAACGACGCGGGCAGGGTTGATTCCGCCTGGCCGTCGGCGTGGCCCAGCGGGCCGATGGTTTCTTCGGCATATCGGAAGTCGAGGCCGCGGAACGTGAGATGGTCCACAAAGGCGCCTTCGACAGGCTTGCCCTGCAACAGGACCAACTGCCGCGCGACGGGCGCGATGATGGTGGTGTTCTCGGGCGTCTCGCCGGGCATGGGCATGTAATACACCTTGCCCTCCTTGTGCCGCAGACACCATTCGCCGGGCTGGTCGAGCCCTTCGAGCAAATTCTCGACGTAGTACCGCTGGTCGGCGTTCCACGCGGTGAACGGCCAGGGCGCGCCGCCGGTGAACTCCACGGTGTGTTTGTCCGCATCAAAGGCCTTCACGCGGTGCAGCGAGGTTTCCCAGGAATGAAACACGACAAAGACCGCGTCGTCCAGTCCGGCCCAGGGCTTGAGGTCGCCATCGCGGAATTTCAGGATCGAGGAACTCTTGGTTTCGCCGCCCTTACCGTCGGGCACCATAGCCGCGCCGTCCATGTGGAAGTAATCGGCGCTTTCGGGGTAGTCGCCGAAGGGATGGGCGGCGTTGGGCGTGCGCGCGGGCATTCGGCGTTCGCCGTTGACCCAGAGCGCGCCGAAGTCCCACTTGCCGCTGGCCACGTCGGGCAGGTCGGCCACCCAGCGGCCGTTGTCAACCGTCCAGCCGGTAATCGTGCGCCCGCTGTGGACAACGGGGTGGGACTCGTCCGGGGCGGCTTCATAGGCGATGGGCGCCTCCAAAGTTCCCGAATCTTCGGGCGTGAACACAATCGGTTCGGCGATGAAATATTCACCGGCATGAACCAACACGCGGACGGGACCGGGGAGACCGCCGGTCTGCTGTTTGAGTTTGCGCAGGGTGTCGCGCGCGCCGGTGAGGGTGGCCAGGGGGCCGTCGCTTCCGTCCGGACTTGGCGCATCGAGCCGGCCCGACCATGCGTCGCTGCCCTTGGGCGACACATGCAGGGTGAGTGTTTCCGCGACGGCGGAGAATGCGGCCAAAGCCAGCACCGCGACCATGACAAAGATAATTGAAGCACGCATGCTCATATCTCCCAGATTGTGGTTTACCACTGCTTTTGTTCGACGACGCCGGTGGGGCCGGAGGACCAGTTGGCCCATTTTACACGGGGACCGGCCACGGTCACACCGGGGCCGGCATCAACGTTGCCCAAGGCCACATAATACGCCTTTGCATGGCCTTCAGGATAGCCTTCCAGGAAACGGGTGTTCTCGACGCGGCAGCCGCGCAGCAGGGCCACGAATTCGTGGTCGGGAGCGTCAAAGGCGTTGATGACAGTGCAGCCGCGGAAGATTTCGCGCGTGTCTCCGCCGTCGATCCACAGGGTGCGGGTGCCGGTGGCGCGAATGGTGCAATTCTCATAGAGGATGTTGTCGCCGCCGCCGCATTCGATGACTGCCGCGCTGCGGTATACACCGGCACCGGGATACTCGCGATCCTCGAAGAGGCAGTCATGGTACTGCGTTGCTTTCTCCGGATCAGGCGATCCGACGCCGTGTACAACGCTGCCAAAGAGGGCGCAGTGTTCGTAGCGGATACCCGGCTTGTTGGTCCAGACAGAAAAGCTTGTGGTCCCCCACATGGTGCAGTCAACGAAGCGGGTGTAGCCGCCGTCGCCACTGTCGGACACCACGCCACAACCGGCGTTGTTGACAAACTCGCAGTGCACAAACAGGCCGTCACGACAGACGGAATCCTCCGCCTCGATGTCGAGTCCCGCGCCGGGCGCGGAGGCAACGCTGCCACGCTGGGTGTGGTTAAACTGGGAGTTGATGACGGTCATTCCGCGGCCGCCCACCCAAGACAGACCCTGGCGGCCGTTGTACTCGCTGCGGATGTTGCGCAGTAGGTGCGGTGTGGGCGGGTCAGTCTCCTCGAGACCAGTCCAGCCGACGATGATGCCGTCGAGTCCGTGATGATGCGTGTAGATGTTTTCCGCCAGCACGTTGGTGTTGCCATACATGCACAGGCCGTAGCCTTCCATCTGGCGGCCCGTGTCGCCCCACTGCCCGCCAAGGACCAGACTGCCGTTGTTGCCGTCCAGTTCGAGATCGCGGACGATGACATTCCTGCACTCGCGCAGGCTAAACATGCTCCCGACAGACACATTGCAGTCGCGGTCGAGAAAGGGCATGGCCGGATCGATTCGTTCGCCGGTGTTCTTGTCGAAACTGCCGTAGTGCAGACCGGGTGTCAGGCGGAGCGTGGCGCCGTGGCCGTCGATCACAACACCATCCAGTCCTCTTAGGTCGACCACACGCTCGGTGCGGTAGTAGGGATACTTGCCGTCCTCGTGGCTCTGTCCGCCAACGATGTACACACCCTTGGGAATGCTGAGCACACCGCCGCCGGCCTCGGTGAGCGCCTGGGCCGCCGCACGAAACGCGGCGGAGTCGTTGGTGGTGCCGTCGCCCTTGGCGCCGAAATCACGCACGTCAAAGGTCCTGGCGCTGTCAGCAGTGAAGGGTTGCCAACCGTCGCTGGCGTGGATCGCGGTGGAACTGAGCAGAACGACCAGGGCAAGATAACGGGTCATGAGAATACCTCCGAGAGAATGGGGGCTATGGGAAAAGGCGATCATGCTCCAGTGATCGTGAAGTTCTGCTCAAACCAGCCGTCGCCGTCTTTCACGCGGACGGTCAGTTTGTGTTCGCCGGACGGGATGACCTTGTCTGCGTCGTTGTCCTCGGTGCCGACGAGATAGGGCGGGCCGTCGCACTTGGTGACGGGAGTGCCGTCAAGCAGAATCTCCATGGGACCCAGTGGCAGCCCCTCGACCCAAATGCGCAGGCGCTCGTAATGCTGGTACTTGGTGTCGGTACCGGAAGAGCGGGACAGGTAGATGCCCTTGCTGCGGGCCGGACGCAGACGCATATCTTCATCCCACCACTTGCTCACCGCGTCGCCGCTGGCAAGCAGGCGCATGGTACGGCGGTCTTCGGGGCGGCCCAGCACGCGGCCGTCTGCCTGATAGACGTAGACGCCGGCCGCGCCCTGGTCGTAGACCTGCTTGGCGCGCCAGAGGAAGGGGCCGGGCATGGGCAGACCCCATTCGAGGCCGTCAAGCGCGGGCAGCAGCACGCACTTGGTGCCCTTCACTGCCTCGAAGTAGGGCGTCATGTCGATATGCATGTGACGCCCTTGGATGTTTCCGGGACAGAGATAATCCACCCAACCCTCGCGCGCCCAGCGGGCGTAGTCGAAATTCTGCCAGGTGCGCACGCCGGTGCCGGGGAAGCGGGTGAGGATGGCGACATGTGTGCCGCGCTTCGCGCCGTATTCGTCGGCCAACGCGCGCAGCGCGGCCATGAAGGTGTTGGCCGTTTCGGGCACGTCTATCGTCTCGGGATAGCGGCAGTAGTCGATGGAAAGCGTCTCGGCGCCGGTCTCGAGCGCCTCACGGTAGAGCGACAGCGCATAGTCGCGCACCTCGGGCACCTCGAAGCGAAGCGCGTGCGAGCGCATCCATTCGGGATGGGCCTTCGAGAACTCGCCCTGCAAGGGCGTGCCGGGATAGCAGTTGCTCGCGCCGAAATTGGCCACGGCCTGCATGCCCAGTTCGCGGGTGTAACGGATCGTGGCGTCGAGCGTGTTGGTGTACTGTTGCATGCGGCCGACGTTGTCGGTCGTCGGCTTGGGATCGCCGGGCACGGGGTCGCCGATGGTGGAATAGAGCAGTTGGTCGGCGACACGGGTTTCGAAGACATTCCTCATGCCGAAGCGGCCAAGCTGCGTGTCGACAAAATGGATGCGCGCATCCTGGAACGCGGTGAGCACGGCCCTGTGCTGGAGCGTGTCCTGCACGTTCTCGACAAAGGCCCAGGAGTAGGGCTCCCAGTAGCCCGCGACGATCTTGTTCACCGTGCCGAATTGGGCGTCCAGCTTTTCGCGCAGTTCGGGAGAAAGCGGCACAAATTTGATGTAGTCCAGTTCGGCGGTGGAATAGCCGGTGTAACCGTGGCCGCCGCGCAGCACGATATGTTGGCGGTCCATGGTGCGCCAGTTCCAGAGCACCTCTTGCCGGTCATGGGGTGAGCCGATGGAATCGGCGCGCTCGTCACCGCTCAGGCGCAGCAGTATCCCGTTCTGCCCCAGGGTGCAGCCGAAGACGGCGTAGGCACCCTTGAGGTCAAGGGGATAGGTCAGTTGCGGCAGGGGGGTGTTGGCGTCGGTGGGACGGCCCAGAAGGTCGTTGCCCAGCGTCTGCGCGGTGCCGCCGTCCAGTCCGCCGCGCACCCACCATTTGCCCGAACCCGGGTCGGCGTCTTTGGCGATTGCCGTGGCCTGGAAGACCTTGGACCAGTCCTCCAGATAGACCACGTCGCGGTTGTCGGCCTGGAGGCGCTGGATGGTGGAGGCCAGTTCAGCACCGTCGGCATTGCGGAGGCTGATGCGGAAGTCGGCGTTGACTTGTCCGTCCGGCTGCGCTTCGGGATAGGGGTTGAACACAAGCGTTCGGGTAAGTCCCGCCGCGCCGCGCTCCAGGATGCGGCTCGCCGCCCAGTCGGTCCAGTCCGTGTCGGGGGCCAGCGCCAGCGCGGTTTCGGAAACAAACGGCGTGACCCGCGCGGGCTTCCAGTCATTGGCATCGGCGGGCGACCAGGAACAGTTCACCGAAACTGCGTCGGGCGCATCGGCAGGGACCGTGTAGGAGATGTTGAAACAGCGCGTGACGCGGTCGACGGCCACATCCCCGAAGGCCATTCCTGATACAATCGACACTAAAGCAAGGATCTGTTTCACTAGTTGCCTCCAATTAACTGTGAGAGCTCTGGTAGTCACTGGGGAACCCAAAGGATGTGAGTTTCCTGCCTAGCATGACCAAGGCCTGTCCGCTGATTAAGGCAGTATTTACTTGACTGCAAATCCCATTTCAAAGTCGATGTATTTGTTGATGGTGACCGTTGCCCCATCTTTGAAGGTTATCCGGCATAGTGCAAGAAACGGGCCGTAGGCTGAAGTTCGTACACCGATGTAGTCTTCAGCCTTAGAGCCAACATAAATCTTGTTTCCCCAATAATGGCCAAAGAAGAATTCCGCCTTCTTTACATCAGAGTAATCTCTGCTTTTGTGCCTTATAAGATATATGAATATATCATACTCTTGTCCATCTTTCCTAGATGGTTCTAAAATGTGGGCAATAAAGTAGCCGCGGCTCGTTTCATAAACTCCATTCCTAGTAACAGTCAAGTCGTCAGATTCTCCGGCGACAGCGTATTTACTCCTTCCTGTTTCAACAGGAGGGGCCAAAGGCAGATTGCTTACATCAGGTTTACCAGCGGCTATGAAATGATTCTCATCTTTGTAATCCGACGGTGCGTATAGCTTGGTGTGATGACAACTAACAAGCCACACGAACGCGGCCAGAACTACGGCGGGAAAGAGAACCATGAACCAAATAATTGGTGTGCGCTCAGGCGCATCCAAATGACTTGAAGCCCCGGCAACAAGACAGGCAAAACCGTAAATAAGGACAATAAATAGCGCAATTATCCCGAGAGGGTTTCTTGCTAGGCCTTGGGCTAAAATTCCGAATTCTTTTACAGGGTTAACCATTTTGACCTCCTCAGGATTGCCAAGCTCCATAACGAGTATAGTCCGCGCAAAGCGTATTTAACAAACTGCTACACGTTGTTCGCGCGCCTATCATGGAAGCGATAAAGCCCCTGAGGAAACAAGTTCAATACATGGCGAATATGCATGGCACGTGAACCTGCTAAACGAAGCCAAGTGCGTCGCACTTGAGCACAAACTGAATAGCACATTCAACCCCGTTCGGGGTTGCCCTTTTTGCGACCCACTTCCCGGAGGTCCCCTTCGGTCACCTTCGGCTATTAACTTTCTTCCCCGCGGAAGCAAGGGCTGTTAGGCGACGCACGCAATCCCCCAAAACGGCCTCGCAAGGACGCCGCAACCGTCATTTGCGCATTGATCACCGCATGCCTACACCAGCAGGTTGGCGATGCGCTGCATAAAGTCGCCGATGCGGGATCCGTATTCGGGGGAGCCGTCGTTGACGACCATGCCCCTGCCCATGGCGTCCACGATGGGGACCTCGTTGCCGAGAACGGGCAGGGCCTCGTCGACACCGGCAAATTTCATGTGGACAAAGGGCTGCCTGCGCTCGTAGACGCCGCGCCCGGCCTTGGTCTGGCCCGCCTTGATCTTGAGGTAGCAGGCGATGTCGGTGCCCTTGACGGTCCACTGGTAGATGCGCTCGGGCTGCTTGGTGGTCCACTTGACCATTTCGGCGTCGCCGAACTTGTTCAATTGGCTGAGCGCGGTGGAGACCATGTAAAGGGTCATCTTGACCTTGAGCCGCTTTAGTTCGGCCGTCTTGGGCTTGGCGTCGGGCATGAGCAGTTTGAGCCCCAGCAGCAGGCCGAAGGTCTTGACGAGCAGGCCAAAGTTGTTGAAGGCGCTTTGCACAAGCGGCCCCAGCGAGGGCAGCACAGGCTTGCCGCGGAACATGGCGTTCATCTTGGCCACACTGGAGAAGGTGAAATGAACGTCGGGGTTGTCGATCAGCCCCTGCACCAGGCTGAACGCGCCGTTGTCGAAGCGGATGTGCGCGCCGACGGGACCGGACTCGTCCTTCGCCGAGAACTGGACG
>CAIXUF010000728.1 GCA_903922535.1 Candidatus Hydrogenedentota bacterium | reverse complement strand
TGCTCTTTGTCGACGATGAGCGCATCGTTCTCGACATGCTCGACCGCTTGCTTGGCCTATGCGGGGAGAATTGGGCGTGGGAATTCTGCCTGGGCGTGGATGAGGCGCTGGAAACCCTGCACAGCACACGGTTCGACACGGTCGTCTCGGATATCCGCATGCCCAAGAAAGACGGGTTTGCGTTGATCGAGGCCATGAAGGCGGACGAAGGCCTGCGCAATATCCCCATTGTAGTCCTCACGGGCGAGGGCGACCAGGCATTCAAGCGGCGCGTGCTCGACATGGGTGCGGTCGACCTGCTGGACAAGCCCGTGGGCCGCGCGGACCTGATTGCCCGGCTGCGAAACGCGCTTCGCATCAAGGAATACGAGGACCAGTTGCAGGACCAGGTCGCCCTTCTGGACCGCCTGGTGCGGGAACGGACGCAACAGTTGGAGCAGTCGCACCGTCAGGTCATGTGGCGGCTCGCCAAGGCGGGCGAATTCCGGGATGACCAGACGGGCGACCACGTGGTTCGCGTCGCGTTGTGCTCGCGCATGCTCGCGGAGTCCCTCGGAATGGATTCCGCCTTCGTTGACATGCTGTTCCAGACAAGCCAACTCCACGACATAGGGAAGATTGGCATTCCGGACAGCATCCTACTCAAGGAAGGCCCCTTGACGGCGGAGGAACGGGCCATAATCGAGCGGCATGCACGGATCGGCGAGGACATCCTGCTGCAAATGCCGAGAACCATGGCCTCCATGTCGCACGCGGCCGTGAACGGACAGGAGACGGCGGACGAGGAACCCCCGTCGGCGATGGCCCGGATGGCCAGCGTCATCGCACGAAGCCATCACGAGAAATGGGACGGGTCCGGCTACCCGGACCGGCTTGCCGGCGAGGACATTCCCATTGAGGCGCGCATTGTGGCGGTGGCGGATGCCTTTGACGCGCTGCTCTCGAAACGCCCCTACCAGCCGGCCATGAACCCTCCGGCGGCAATCGCGGTGCTGCAGAAAGGCTCCGGGCATCATTTCGATCCCCGTATTCTCGAAGCGTTCCTTGATATTGGATGGAAGATCGCAGAGGTATATGAACCGTTTTCACCGGCCAGCGCGGTGGAAGAAAAAGATGCATCCATTTCGCCGGTGACGGACTCCAACGCGATGGAGACGGTGCAACGGACGAAGTGAGAAGATGCCGTTGTTCCGAAAAAGTCGTCCTTGCAAGACCAGCATTTCCCAATATGCCCGCGTCTCAGAGACACAGAGGCGTGTGACCCATGTGCCCCGTCGCGCAAAAAGTCCCATGTGCCCGGTCGCACAAGCGGTGAACGTTCACGCGCAGGGTGTTGCGATCTGTTGTCCACATGCGGCTGTCACCTGTCATTATGGGCCACACCCTTCCTATGCCGTTCGTTGGTCTTCGACTGCAACCTCGCCTGAATATCTTTACCGAATCTTTACAATTCCTTTGCCGGAATTCTCCGCGCGTCTGGTCTAATTCTACTGTGGATACGACCCAACTTCAGACGAATGTGGCCTCCGGAAACGCGTCGATGCTGCACGGTGAATCCGTGGAAATCCTTTGGCGGAAGCCACTTAGAACGAACGGACCCCATCGTGGAGCTGTTTCAAGGCCCCAGCGCCACAAAGGAAGGCAGGCAATGACAAAACTGCTTGTTGTGGATGACAGCGAAGCGAATCGCCGCGTGCTCCAGACGCTGCTGGCAAGGCATGGCTATGAGGTAATCCTGGCGGCCGACGGGGCGGAGGCGCTCGAGAAGGCCCGGAACAATCCGCCTGACATGATCATCACCGACATCCTGATGCCCGGGATGGACGGGTATGCGCTGTGCCGCCAGTGGAAACGCGACGGGAAGCTGAAGGAAGTTCCCTTTGTGTTCTACACGGCCACGTACACCGATTCCAAAGACAGACAGCTCGCACTGGACATGGGCGCGGCGCGGTTCATTGTCAAGCCGGTGGAGCAGCAGGCATTCCTGGAGATGATCAAGGAGGTCTTCGAGGAGCATCAGGGCGGCCGACAGACCCTGCCACCCCAACCCGTGCTGGAGGAGGCCGTTTACCTGAAGGAGTACAACGCGGCGCTCGTTGGGAAACTGGAAGACAAACTTGTGCAGCTTGAAACGGCCAAGGTGTCGCTGGAGCGCGAGGTGGCCGAACGCAAACAGGCGGAGGAGCA
>CAIXUF010000727.1 GCA_903922535.1 Candidatus Hydrogenedentota bacterium | reverse complement strand
GCTATTCCATGTCGCTGGCGCCGGTGACCTGGGTGGTCATCTCGGAGATCTTCCCCAACCGCATCCGCGGCGCCGCGATGGCCGTGGCCGTGGCCGCGCTGTGGGTCGCCTGTTTCATCCTCACCTACACCTTCCCCCTCCTGAACGCCACACTGGGCGCGGCGGGGACTTTCCTGCTCTACGCCGCTGTCTGCCTTTTTGGGCTCGTGTACGTTTTCTTCAAGCTGCCCGAGACCAAGGGCAAGACGCTGGAAGAAATCGAACGCGAACTGGTGGACTGAACGAGTTTCTGCAGGATGGGTGTCTTATTTGGGTGGAGTGTTCGTTGGACTCAGTGCGCGGAGCCGGGGATGCTTCCTGCGCGATTCCTCGTTCTGGCGCTGCCAATAGGCCAATTGCTCCTCACGCGTCTTGCCGTTCAATTCCTCGTGAACGCGCGCTCCGCCCTCGTGCATCATTTCCACGCAGTCAAAGCGTTTTTCAGTCTTCTTCATCGAATGCAACCTCCGGGGACGTGTGAATCGCGATTGGTCCATAGCCCCGTATCTGGTTGACGCTATTATACAATGGAATCCGTCTGAAATTTACGACGTGCTTGAAGTTCCAGCCAACCAGCCGGATGTTCAACCAGCCGGATGTTCTTGACAGCATGCCTGCGGTAATGTATAGTGAGGTATGGATACATTTTCGGAAAGTATGCATATTCAAAGGAGCACATCATGAAAGCTGTCGTGGCGGACCGGGGACAAGTAACCATACCCAAACCCCTTAGGGACAGTCTCGGAATAACACCCAGAACCATCCTTGAGTTTCACGAGGAAAATGGGCGGCTGGTGGCGGAGAAGGCGGACCAGACAGATACGCTCAGCCGCATCTACGGCTGCCTTTCCTTTGAAAAGAGCACGGATGAGATCATCGCCGATCTGAGAGGCAATCCGTGATCACGGCGGTAGACACCAATGTGTTGATCGACATCCTTCGGGCGGATCCCAAGTTCGGTCCGTGCTCCTTGAGTGCTCTTCGTCGCTGCATCCAGGAAGGCCAGGTGGTGGCGTGCGATGTGGTCTGGGCTGAAGTCACCGCGATCTTCCCTTCAGCGAAAGTCTTTGAAGACACGCTTGGTGATCTTCCCGTCATCTTCTCACCCCTTGAACAGATGACGGCAACATTAACGGGTGAAATGTGGCGGCAATACCGCAAAGAGGGCGGTGATAGAAGCCGCATATTGGCGGATTTTCTCATCGCGGCACATGCCATGACACAGGCAGATCGGCTGCTGACTCGTGACCGCGGCTTCTATCGCAAGTATTTCAAGAAACTCCGGCTGATAGACCCGTCCGGCTGATTTCAGGCACCCTATTCCGCCCGGACACCTAAGAAAGCCCCCTCCTAAAGGCCTGAAAAGGGCCTCCTCCTGTCCTAAAAAGGGACAGACTACCAATTAAGCGGATGGTTCCCTCTGTTTCAACTGGCAACTGTCATGGTGAAACCCCGTCAAGTCCCCCAAGGTCAAAGGGTTGGAAAGAGAGATATGGTATATCGAAGCGTAGCCACAGCGGCCTTCATTGCGGTCGCCATACAGATTTTCGCCGTGGGCATACTCGCCCCCCGGCTGCCACGGGAAGTGTGCCGGCCTGGCGCGCAGCAGCAAAAGACCATGACCTTCCCCACCGTTCCCGTGGTGCGCGTCACCAACACGGATGGAACGGTGCGCGTCAATGTGGCGGAAGTCAAAGAAATTCAAGTGGATGCGGACATCCGGGCATACACCCCGAGCACCGCTGAGCAGCCCGTGGCGGAGCAGTACATCACCACCCTAATCAAGACCACCGTGACCGACGCCGCCCTCGAACTGGTCACGGAACCCGCCGAGCGGCCTGATGAGCTGGACCTGCGCGTCGATTACGTCATCACCGTGCCGACAGGCACGGACGTCGCTTTGGAGGTGTCCAACGGAAACGTCCGCGTGACACCGGGTTGCAACCAGGTGACGGTTGAAGGCATCAACTCCGACATCGAGATTCAGGGCGCCCAGGGTGCTGTTAATGCGAAAAGCACGAACGGACGCATCCGCATATACGATGCGGCGGCAGAAACCACGCTGGAAACCGTCAACGGAAACATCAACGCCCAGGTCAAATCCGGCACCCTGCAGGCATCAACCATCACCGGGTCAATCATGACCACGCTGCTCGGCCCCGAGGTGAGTGCGTGCGACTTGACCTCGATGAACGGAGCGATTACACTAATCATGTCGGAGAACGGTTCCGCGGAAGTGAGCGCCACGACAGGCCGGGGCACGGTGCGTGCCGAGCCGGGCGTGGAACTCAAATCCGGGGAGCACAAGCGGCACGCATTGCTGGGTGTTATCGGCAACGGCGCGACGAAGCTCTCCATGAACTCCATGAATGGCGACATAGTCCTGCAAAGGAGTACCACATGATCAAAGAAGCCGTCTCGGTGTTTCCGGCGGTGGCCGAGGCCGAAGCTGGACAGGAGACATCCGACCTGGAACTGGTCGGACAGGCCAAGTCCGGCGACAGAGACGCCTTTTCCGAACTGGTGCGGCGGCACCAGCACCTGGTGTTCAACGTGTCCTACCGCTTCATGCGCGACATGACGCAGGCCGAGGACATGGCTCAGGAGTCCTTTCTCAAGGCGTACCGGCTGCTCAAAGGCTTCCGCGGTGACTGCAGTTTCCGGACTTGGATGTACCGTGTGACCTCCAGCGTCTGCCTTACCGAACTGAACCGGCGCAAGCGCCGGGGCGAGGTGGAGTTCGGCCCCCAGCACGACGCTTCGGCGGAGGACGCGCCAGAGCCGGGAAACACGGATCTGCTGGAGCATGTCAGACGCTGCGTGCACAAGCTGTCCGAGCGCTATGCGACGATCATGACCCTCTACTATCTTAACGGCACGTCGTACGATGAGATTGCGGAGGCGATGGAAATCCCCGTGGGCACGCTCAAAACATGGATGTTCCGCGCGCGCAAGCAACTGCGGCGCATTGTTGAGAAGGAATTGGCATTCAATGGCTGGTGGTGAAAAAATCGACATGGATGCGCTCATCGACCGGGCGCTGTCCTCGGAGCCGCTTCTGCGCGCCCCGGCGAGCCTGCAACGCGGCGTAGAGGAGCGCCTGCGCATCGCGGACCTTCGGGACCGCGAAAAAATGCGCTTCCGCCTCTCCATGGCCACACTGCTGCTTGCGCTGGTTTCGGCCCTGCTTTCGGCCGGGGCGCTGCTCTGGTTCACCAACCTCAGCGTTTTGGCCAAGGCCGGCGTCTCCGGCGGCAAGGGCCAGTATGACTATTACGCAACGGCCCTCGTGCAGTACTGGCACGCCTATCAGGGCGCATACACGCTGATTCTCAGTGTTGTTCTGGCCGTTTGCACGCTGGCAATGGGCTGGCGGCCGCTGCGCAAGCGGCTTGGACTGAGATAAAAAGCGGCGGAACGAACATTTTTCCGTTTCGCGGGTATATATATGGCGGGCCCAGGCCCGCCATTGCATATTATGGAAGAGCAGTGGGAGTTCTGATGGTTGTGGCGGCTTGACATCTAACGGGATGGTTTATACGTTTACTTTGGAGGGGTTGCATGGCGTATCATACTGTGATGCATCAAGCCTGTGACCCTGAGCGTCCGTCCAGGGTCAGCCAACCGGTCAGGCATGAAACCGTCCCGAGGAAGTAATGAGCCCTTTACAGCGCAATAAGACAGCATTATCAACCCTGCAAATTATCGCCGCGGCGGTGATCATTCTGGCCGTGCTGGTCGGGCTGGCCTTCTTCCTGGCCCAGTCAAAACCGGAGGCCCCCCCCAAGTCCAAGGTCTCCTATCAGGCCGCCCCCACGGAAAAGCCAAAACCCAAAACCTCGGGGAAGGATGAGCCCTTTGCGCCCGTGGCCGCCCCCAAATCCGGCTCCGCTGAAACCTCCACAGTTTCGGCCACAGACACGCCCGCCGCGCCCGCAGAAACCCCCTACCGCATCACGGGCACCGTGCTCGACGCCAACGACAAATCGCCCGTGGCCAGGGTGCGCGTGACCGCCAACCGCGTTCCTGCCCTGGGTGAAACGCTGCCGCCCCCGAAACCCAACGCCGGCCCCAAAGGCGTCGATCCCAATGAAGTCGGGTATGCCATCACCAAGGATGACGGGACCTACGAGCTGGTGCTCATGAAACCCGGCATATTCACCGTGGAATTCACCGCCAAAGGCTTCATGAACGCCAAAAAGATCGCCGACGCGCTCACGCCGGAGCACCCGGTGCGCGAATTGAACGTCGAACTCAATTCAGGCGCCACGGTGTCCGGGCGGGTCCGCGTGGCGGGTTCCTCCGAGGGCGCGCCCGACCTGAAGGTGTACGTCGAGCATGGCGCCGACGCCACCACCGATGCCGACGGGCGCTATGAATTGGTGGGGCTCATGCCCGGCGAGGCGGGAGTCACGGTGGAACTGCGCGGCAGCGAATTCGTGCCGGGCAAGGCGCTGCCCTTCCAGAAAGTGAAGATTGCCACCGAGAACGACCACGTGAAGAACGTGGATTTTGAGGTGGAGACCGCCGGGATCGTCTGGGGCTACGTCACCGCGGGCGACAAACAGGGCGTGCCCAACGCCGACGTGGTGCTGTGCACCTCGGACAGCCCCCTCTCGCAGGCGCTGAACAGCATGGTCAAGCAGGCCCCCCCGCTTTCCAACCGCACCGGCGACGACGGCTACTACGAGCTGCGCGGCGTGCCCCTTAACCAGCCGTGGCGGCTCTACGCCACCTGCAAGGACAGCGCGCCCCAGTTGGCCGATCCGTTCCTGCTGACCAAGGATCAGCGGGCCGTGCGCATCGACGTCTTCCTGTTCTCCGGCAGCAACGTGATCGGCGTGGTCAAAAGCGACAAGGGCGATCTGCTTCCCGAGACGGACATCACCTGCATTCCGGCCTATTCGAAACTGCTCAGTCCCGTCGAGGCGCCCCAGGCGTTCCGCGGCGCGCGCTCCGACGAAAACGGCCAGTTCACCATCACCCAGTTGCCGCCCGGGGAATACCAGTTGTTCGCCCGGAAAAAGGGCTTCAAGATCTCCGCCATGGGCTATCCGATTTACCCGGACGGCTACACCGACATGAAGGTGGAATTGACCCTCTCCTCCGCCGACGACGGCCAGTACAGGGTCTTTGGCACCGTAAAGGACGGCAAGGGCGCCGCCGTGGACGGCGCGAACATCAAGCTTTCGGGCATGTCCGGCGCAACCTTCGACGCGATGGAGCGCACCACGACCTCCGCGGGCGGCGGCAGGTTCAATTTTGACGGCGTAAACACCGGCTACTACTCCCTCGAAGTGACCATGGAGGGCTACGCCCCCACCACCATCCGCCGCGTGCGCCTCAACCAGGAGGTGGACGTGGTGTTGAGGCAGACGGCCATGATCCGCGGCACGGTAATTGCCCGCGACACCAACCGTCCCCCCGCCACCTACACGGTGAACGCCTATCCCCTGTCCGCCAGCGGCGAAGGCAGGCTGGACACGATGAGCATGATGACCGGCGCCACCAACTCGATGACATTCTCCAACCCCGACGGCAGCTTTGAAATGCGCGTCAACGCCGGCGCCTACCGGATCGAGGCCACGGCGGAGAACTACACGCCGGCGCGCGTGGAAGTGGACGTGCAGGCGGGCCAGGTCACGGACAACGTGAAGCTGGT
>CAIXUF010000726.1 GCA_903922535.1 Candidatus Hydrogenedentota bacterium | reverse complement strand
ATCTAATTCGGCTCGGACAAGCTTCCCCAAGTGAATGTCTCTGCTTCGCGCGATCAGGCGGGGAAGTTGCATGTGACCTTGTGCAACCTGGATCCAAAGAATGCGGCAGAGGTGGAGTGTGAGCTGCGCGGGGCGAAGGCGGCCAGGGTTTCCGGCCGCATCCTGACCGCCCCGGAGATGAATGCGCACAACACCTTCGAGCGGCCCGACGCCCTAAAAACGGCCGGGTTTGACGGGGCGCGCATTGCTGCCGGCGGTTTTGCCACCACGCTGCCGGCGAAATCGGTAGTCGTGCTGGAGCTTGAATAGGGGTTCAGTAAGGAACATCAAGGAGTGCCTGGCGGGGCTAATGGGTTCCGGGCTGCGAGGTCGAACAAGCCATTCGAATGAACACCGTTCACCGGTTTCTCTGCCTGTTGTTCCTTGCGGCGACCGTTGCCGCCGGGCTGCCTGCGCCGCAGACCTTCTGCAATCCGCTCAATCTCGATTACGGCTGGCGCGACGGAAGATACCGGCACGGTGCCGACCCGGTGATCGTGCTGTTCAAGGACAAGTATTACCTCTTCAGCACCTGGGACGTGGCCGGGTTCCGCGTGTCAGATGATTTGCTGACCTGGACCAGCCAGAGGTTCCCAGCCGACGCCGCGCCGAGGATGACCTCGGATAACAAGAGCTATTGTGCTCCGGCTGCAGCTACGCGCGGAGATTGGCTCTATTTCATCAACATGATCCCCCGCAAAGAACAGCGGTTTGCGGCCATCATGCGCACCCGCGATCCGCTATCGGGCGTTTGGGAGAAATGCGGCGAGATCAGGAAGGTGGGCGATCCCGCGCTGTTCTTTGACGACGATGGTCGCGCCTGGCTCTATCACGGCCTCCGGCAGCCCACCAAGGTGTTTGAACTCGACACCCGCACCTGGACCGAAATCCCCGGCAGCGAAGTCCAACTTCGCGCCGCCGTCACCAACGTAGCGGATTTTGCCGGCGGCTACGAGCGGGGGCGGCGCGAGGTTTTTGCCGAAACCGACACGGGCGCATTCCTCGACAAGTTTAAAACCCTTCCATGCCAGGAAGCCGCATGGATGACCAAACACAACGGGCGCTACTACCTCCAATACTCGACACCGGGCACCGTCAGCCAGTGGTACTGCGACGTAGCCCTCGAAGGCGCCACGCCGACCGGCCCATTCAATCCAGCCGGCTATTCGCCCGTGTCGTTCAAGGTGGGCGGGTTTGTCGGCAGCGCCGGGCACAGCGGCGTCTTCCAGGACCGAAGCGGCCAATGGTGGCGCGTCACCACCCTGTGGATCGGCGTCCACGACCTGTTTGAGCGACGGCTCGGGTTGTTTCCGGTCCGTTTCGATGCCCAGGGACGCATGTCCACCGACACCGCGCTCGGCGACTACCCGCGGCGGATTAGCGATGGCTCGCCGACGGGCTGGATGGTGCAATCCTACGCCCGGAAATGCAGCGCATCCTCGTCGCTTGCTAATCACCCGGCCGGACTGGCCGCCGATGAGAACATTCGCACCTGGTGGTCGGCCCGCACGGGTGACACGAATGAGTGGCTGCAAATGGACCTTGGGGCGCCGCGTCGCATTCATGCCGTCCAAGTGAACTTCGCTGAGCAGGATGTGAAGTTTGCACCGGACGATGACTATCACGCCTACCGACTGCTCGCCTCGGATGACGGCGTGGCGTGGCGGACGCTGGTGGACAAGTCGGCAAGCCACGCATGCACGCCGCACGATTACGTTCCATTGGCGGAGCCGCTTGTCACCCACCACCTCAAGATCGAGAACGTCCACACGCCTTGCGGCGGGAACTTTGCCATTCGTGATCTGCGCGTCTTTGGCCAGGGCGGCGGCGATCCGCCCGTACCCGCGACCGGCGTGAGGATCGAACGCCACCGTGACGACGATCGCAACGTCACGATTCGCTGGAACCGAACGGCCAAGGCCGAAGGCTACCTCTTGCGCTTCGGGCCCGCGCCCGATGCCCT
>CAIXUF010000725.1 GCA_903922535.1 Candidatus Hydrogenedentota bacterium | reverse complement strand
TGATTCTCTGTCCCCTTCCATCTGCAGCAGTTTGGCGTAGGCCTTTCCGATGAAACTCGCCAATCCCCCTTGGCCGAAGATGATGCCGCCGGCCAGCGCGAGCATTGCTCCCGCATCCCAGCGATGGTGCACAAGCATCAGTACTGCGCCCAAGACCATGAGGATGACTCCCGTAGTTACCCACGCCAATTCAGTTATCCTGATGTCCCGAACAATCTTGAGGTCAACTGTGGATGCCATTCTTGTTCTCCTTTCATGCACAACATGGTATTCGCCCGCAAAAACAGCATCCCTCGATACCACGGCAAGGGATGCGAGCGTTGGACGACCCGTTTAAAATCGACGGGTTACGCCGGCACCTTGCCGCCTGGCAGCGCGGAACAGGAAGGGATGCGATGCGGCGGGTCCGAGGCGCGGCGGCGCAACCAAGTCGAAGTCATGGTGCCAGATGGGATTGGCAATCGCAATGGCGAATGTCCGAATTCATTTCATGATTCTGCGGTTCGATATTCGATGACAAATGACTGTTCACTGCCCACTACCACTGTAGCCGGGATTTCTCTCGCGCAGGGGCGCAGAGGCGCAGGGGATGTCCCCAATGACCAATGACAAATGACTGTTTATGCTCACTGTTCACTGTTCACTGCTTACTGCTTACTGCCCACTGTTCACTGTTCACAGGCCCCTACTTCGCCGTCACTCCCACCTTCAGCACGGGCAGCACGTCCTGTTCGAGGTAGGTGTCGAGGTCGAAGAGCGCAAACCCCGGGCAATCCGCCGCGCGCACGGCCCGGATCTGGTCGATCACCTCTGCCGGGCTCAGCCGGCTCTCCGCGGCGGTCACGCCGATGCCGGGAAGCATGTGCTTGCGCAGCCATCGCGCCCGCGCCTGGTTGGCGACCAGTTCGGAAAACTTCGCCGGATCCTCGGTGTAATCCATGGGCAGGAGGTAATCGACATTCCCGGTGCGCAGCCACGCCTCCCAGTCCTGCCCCACCGCATCCACGCACGACGGGTATTTGCCGTAGACGGCCGCGGTCAGCAGCTTCTCCGGCGCCTCGCGCCGCAGCATGCCGCGCACATCGGCGACCAGGTCGGTTACGCGGTCGCAGCGCCAGCGCGCGAATTCCTGATGCCGCGGTCCGTCCTTCACATCGGCCGGCCAGTTTTCGCACTTCGCGCCAATGGCATCTTCGAAACGCTTCCGAACCGTGGGCCCGAGGCAGCCGGTGAAATCGGGGTAACGGACGAAGTCGAGCTGAATGCCGTCCACGTTGTAGCGGGTCGCCAGTTCGCGCGCGGCCTGCAGCAGCAGGGCCCGCACCTCCGGCACGGCCGGATCCAGCCAGCGGCGCTCCCGGCCGTCCTCCCCGGTCAGCAGCCATCCTTTTCTGCGAAACACGGCCATGCGGTCTTCGGTGCTCATCTCCGTGCAGAAGCAGAAGAGCCACGCATGCACCCGCAGGCCGCGCGGCTTCGCCGCGGCCAGACAGGCGGCGAGTTGATCGCCCTGTTCCAGGCAGATGCGCGAAAGCGGCAGCACGCTGCTGCGGTAGTGGGCAAAGCCGGCCCCGCCCACGCAC
>CAIXUF010000724.1 GCA_903922535.1 Candidatus Hydrogenedentota bacterium | reverse complement strand
CCTATTCCTAGCCCGCTCACTGTATGGGAAACCCTGACGGCTAACGTGAATATTTGACCTCGGTTTGCACTTTGACGGCAATCCCGATCTCTCGCGCGCGTTCCGTTATCATGTCGGCAACAAACGCTGTGCCGGAGCTGACCGGCAGAACCGTATAGATGGCGTCATGCATCGGAATGACCACCTTGGACAAATCCAAGAGGGCGAGGCAGACGGGATTGATGATGTCCGCGACCGTGCCTTGCACCCTCCAATTGAAAGGCATGCCAGCGTGCAGCCTCATGCCTTTCTCAGCCGCAACCCTCCGGCCCGTGAGCGTGGTGACGGTCCTGCTCTTCCGCACCTCCTTCAGCAGGGCCTGTTTGTAGCGGTGCAGATGATCGGCGTACGAGCGCAATGTGGCGTCGCTCTGCGCCCGGTCCGGCCAGTACGCGAAGAACCCCTGGGTGTTTCTGCTGTAGGCCAGCGCGTTGAGCATGTCTTTGGCTTTCTGTCTGTCGACCCCGGCCGCCTCCATGAGCAGCGCGTACAGGTCGGGTTCCGTGGGAAACCCTAAGATGTGTTTGATGATGGTCGGCTCGGCCTGCTTGATGTCGGCACAAACGAGCATCCGGTCCGGTCCGACATTTTGCATCAACCCCTGCACGCGCCTGTTCGCGGGCAGGCCCTGGAAGTTGGGATGCTTGGAGCAGACCCGTCCGGTGTGTCCCGCGTTCCAGCAAGGCCGCTTCAGCTCCCCTTCGAAATCAAAGGGGCGGCTGGCCAGCGCTTTCGCGAGTTTGCGCGCGTCGCTGTCCGGCGGCATACGCACCTTAATCTCGGCAAGGGTGAGGCGGCGGAATTCGGTTGCCTTGCCGTCCTTTTTGATCGGGCTGCCGATCTTGACCTCCATTATCCCCTTTTCCTGCATTTCCAGAAGCGCTGCCTTGACGCTGTCCTCGTCTATCCGCGCCGCCGCAGTCAATTCGTCGTATCCCGCGACCACGAGTCCGCAAAAGACCGATTTCTCCATCTCGAGCCATCGGGCAGCCGCGTACATGTGATGGGCGGTGCGGGAAAGCGGGATGTTGTATTTGACATATCTCTCGAGGGCGTCTGCCCGCTGGGACGGATAAGAACTCCGTTTCTGAGCATTGTTTTTACGCATGGCCCGCCTCCTTTTTCGATGCGCAGGAGTTTCCGCCCTGCAGCAGTGTGGTCAGCGCGTACGACGGCACGCGGAAACGGCCGGCGCGGGTCTCCACCACGGGCAGCCGCCCATCGCGGCACATTCTGAAAACGGTTTGGCGGCTCACTGTTAGGACCTTGGCGGCCGCGGCAAGCGTCAGCAGCTTGCGGTCGGCAGGCGCTGACGCCGCGCTCTTGTTTTCAGCGAATTCATACCACCGCGTCAATTCCTCTGGCGGGGCGGTCAGGAACTTCATAACCAACTCTTCTCTTGTGATCATGTGTACACCTCTTTCTGTCGCGTATGGCGACTTGCACACATCCCCCAAAAGTGCCTGCTAGGTGTCCATTTCGCGAATGGACACCTGTCACTCAGGCCCCCTTCTCATAGCACTAAAAAATGTTTGCGCGGTGTCCATTTCGTGACCATAAAAAACAAAAACCGTCCCGCGTTAAGCAGGACGGTTCATCTCAGTACTTCCGTTATCACTATCGGGCGACGTGGCGGGAAATCTTGTCCATATCGCCGAACCGGGCCGCGTTCTTTATCGCTTCTTTAGCTATCTTTCTGCTTTTCCGCGTATTGGCAAACGCCTTCAAGGCCACGGAGTCTCCGCGCCCCGGCCAGCCTTCGGGGG
>CAIXUF010000723.1 GCA_903922535.1 Candidatus Hydrogenedentota bacterium | reverse complement strand
GCCGGCGCTTCGACGTGGATCGCTTGACGGATGGCGGCGAGAATAGCTTGGCGGTTGGCGGCGGCCATCCAGCCGAAGTAGCGGATTTTGTGGAAGCCGTCCGGGAGGATATGGGTGAGGAAGCGGCGGGTGAAGACCTCGACGGGAAGGGTTTCGAGCTTCTCGATGTTGTGGTCCGCCCGGTCACGCCAGGAGTAGGTGACTGAGGCCGTCTGCCCTGAGCTTGCCGAAGTGGCCGAAGGGGTGGCGAGGGCCTTGATGCGGCTGTCGCCGATCGCGACTTTATGCGTGTATCGAGCGACATAGTCCAGCGCCTGGGTTGGGTCCTCGGGCGTGGGTTTGGGAAAGACGATCCAGCTCTGGTTCTCCAGCGTGGCGCGCCACTGCTCCCAGGCGGCTTCGTCGGCCAGGCGCGCGGCCCGGCCGGTGTAGGCCAGTTTGCCGCGCTGGCGCAGCGAGCACAGGCGCCGGAGAAAGCGGTTGCGGAAGGCGTCGCCCAGCGAGTCCTCACGGAAGAGCCACTGGCCGCGGCAGGGGACCCAACATTGGCGCTCGGCCTGCCAGACGCCGCCGGGCACGAGGCAGTGCAGGTGGAAGTGCAACTTCAACCGCTGGGTCCAGGTGTGCAGGATCGCCAGGAACCCCAGTTGCCCTTCCAGCCGCCACTGCGGGTCCTGCGCAAAGTGCTGCAGGACCCAGTTGACCACGCCGAACAACTCGCCCAGCAAGAGGGTGCGATTGGCGTCGATCAGCGCGTTGAGGCTGTGCGGCAGCGTGAACACGACATGGAAGTACTGCACGGGCAGCACCTCGGCCAGGCGCGCGTCGAGCCACTTTTCTTTGGCACTGGTTTGACAAGTGGGGCAGTGTCGGGTCTGGCAGGAGTTGTAGACCGGCACCTCGCTGCCGCACTGGTCGCACTGGTGGATGTGCCCACCCAGCGCGGCGGTCCGGCAGCGCAAGATGTGCCGCACGGCCTTCACGGCCTGCGGCGGCACGGCATAGGCGCGGTTGTACGACTCCCAGCAGCCCCGGATCACGTCCGCCACCCGAAGGGCGGCGGCCATGGCTTAGGCCTCGTCTTGCAGCGTGTCGAGCGGACTCTTCACCTTGGCCAGATGCTCGGCCGTTACGTGCATGTAGCGGCCGGTCGTCACCAGCGCGGTATGGCCCATCCAACGCTGGATCGTGTAGATGTCCACCCCGGCTTCCATGAGGTGGGTGGCGAAGCAGTGACGAAGCACATGAATTCCGCCGACGCGGCGCACGCCGCTCTGGCGCAACGCGATGTAGTACACACGCTGTGCGGTGGCATCGCTGATCGGCCGGATGCGGTCCTGGCCCGTGAAGAAAAACTCCGCCGGACGGTAGGCGCGCCACAGTTCTTCCAGCAGTCGCAGCGCCCGCCGCGAGAGGACCGTGTAACGGTCCTTGTGGCCCTTGCCGTCTCCGACAAATAACCTCATCCGGCCGCGATCCACGTCGGCGATTCTCACGCGTATGACTTCGCTCACGCGCAACCCCGAGCCGTAGGTCATGGCCAGCAGCGCGCGATGCTTGAGATTCAACGGCGCCGCGATCAGCCGCTCGACTTCCTGGCGGCTGAGCACCCCCGGCCGCTTGCCGCTTCGTCCGCGCGGAGGGATCGAGAACTCATGCGCCGGACGCTTGAGCACCTGCACGTACAAGAACCGATAGGCGCTGAAATAGACGTTGACCGTCGCCCACGCCCGCTTGCGCACCGTAATGATCTCGTCGAGAAAGCGCTGCACCTCCTCGCAAGTCAATCGCTCCAGGGGCCGCTTGAAGAACTTCCACAACTCCACCATCGCGTGGATGTACGCATCCACCGTATTGGTCGCGAACCCTCGCAACCGCATCTGCAACAACACCGCTTCGCGTAACGCCGACATACTGACTCCTCCTGTTTCGGTCTTGCGGTCCATCCGCAATCCCACCGGAGTCAGCTTATTCGTTTATCCCTCTCCAAATGCAAAAACCGCTCCGCAGCAAATGCCGCGAAACGGTTCAAGCTCTTCCTATTCCCGAATCTCTTATCCGAATCTCCGCATCTTCCTCCGGATCTTCATCCGCGAAGCGGTTCCGTTCAATGGGTTACGGTGTTAGCGTGAGGCATATCAGCGAGAGGAGGAGGGTTCATATGCCTCATAACCTCACGACGGCGCCCACCCACCCGACGCCCAAGTGGCCTTCGGGATACGTCGACATCGTTACGCATGATGCCGGATGCTAGGGTGAGGCGGGGCCGGCAGTCAAGACTCCTCTTG